>JACDCA010000418.1 GCA_013694635.1 Acidobacteriota bacterium
CGTTTTACATCTACGTCCAGCTCGCGGTCGCGTGCGTGCGGTTTCTCGCGGGGGCCATGAGCGGAGAGTGGTACGCGCTGGCCGATGCCCGTCCCGAGCAGTTCTACCTCTGGGCGCGCGCGGTGACCGCCACGCTCGGCACCGCGACTGTCGCCCTGGTGTATTTCATCGGCCTGCGCTGGGGCACCCGGTATGCGCTGGTCGCCGCCAGTCTGATGGCGGTCATGCCGCTGCACGTGCGCGAGTCGCACTACGTGCTGACTGACGTTCCTGTCACCTTCTTCGTCACGCTCACGTTCCTGCTCTCTCTCCGCGCGAACGAACAGGGGCGCGCAGTGGCGTTCCTGCTCGCCGGCGCGGCCGCGGGGCTCGCGGCCGCTACCAAATACACCGGCGCGGTCGCGCTGCTGCTCCCGCTGGTGGCGGCATGGATGACACACGGCGTCCGGCCGTCGCGCCTCGCCGGCGCCCTGGCCGCCATTGCAGGCGCGGCGGTGGCGTTTCTCGTCGCGGCGCCGTACACCCTGCTCGACCTGCCTGGTTTTCTCAACGGGTACGCGGTGCTGATGAAGAGCTATGCAGGCAAGCATCCGCCCGACGCCCCCGCGATCACCTACCTCAAGCATCTCCGGAACGCCTTCTGGTGGCCGGGGATGATCGCGATCCTCGGCGGTGTCATTTTCGGCATCGTGCGCGCCATCAACGGCCCCGGACGCGTGCGCTGGACGCTGGCGGTCCTGTTTCCGCTCGTGTTCTTCTGGTTCATTTCGCGGCAGGCGATGGTCTTTGGCCGCTACGCCCTGCCGCTGGTGCCGTTTCTCTGCATCCTCGCGGCGGTTGCGGTCGTCGCCGGCGTCAACCTGCTGCGGCGGTTCTCGATTCCGCGCATGGTGCGGACCGCGCTGATCATCGCGCTCACGGTGGGGGTGATCCTGCCGCCGGGTATCCAGGCCATCGGCTTCAACCGTACGCATGGCGCCGCCACCGTGGCGCAGACCTACAACTGGATTCTCGCGAACGTCCCCGGCGACGCCACGATCGTCATCGAGTGTAGAAACCTGGTGGCGCCGACCCGATCGTTCAAAGGCACCAACGTCCGGCAGCTGCGCGACATGACCTACGAGGACTACGTCGCGCAAGGGGTCGACTACGTCGTCGCATCGTCGCAATGCTACGGTCCGTATTTCGAGAATCCAAAGCAGTTCCCGCGCGAATACGGTGAGTACCGCGCGCTCTTCTCCAGGATGAGAGAGGTTGCCCGCTTCACACCGCCCAGGGGGAAGCCCTGGGCCGAGATGATCATCTTCAAGGTGGAGCCCTAGTGCGGGACGCGGGACGCGGGATGCGGAATGCGGGGTGGGCGCTCATCGGTCTCGCCGCCCTCGAGCTTGTCTCCCGTGAAGTCGCGCGCAAATCTCTCGTCGCCGGCATCACGGGTCTGGACCTCTCCGCATGGACGATGGTGGCTAGTGCGGTCGCCGGCGCGATCGTTGTCTCGGGACGTAGAACGGCGGTCGTTTTTGCCGTCCTGTTCACGATCGGCGTCGCGCTGCAGCTTCAGCTCGGCGCGCGCCTGCAGAGCGACGGGTTCTATTACTACGCCTACCTGCGTTCGCTCGCGTTCGATCAGGACGTGAACTTCACCAACGATTACAAGATGCTTGGCCTCGGCGACAAGGCGCACCTGTTCAACCCGACGCCAACCGGCTACGCGCAGTCGGCGTGGACGATCGGTCCCGCGTTCGTGTGGGCGCCGTTCTTTACCGCCGGACACGCGGTCGCAGGAGTACTCGGCGCACGAAACCCGGACGTCAGCACCAACGGCGTGTCGTTTCCGTACCGCCAGGCTCTCTGCATCGCAGGACTCGTGTACGGACTGCTCGGCTGCTGGTTCACGTGGCGCCTGGTGGCGCTCTATTTCAACCGCGGCATTGCGGCCATGGCGACCGCGTTCGTCGTGATCGGCTCCTTCATGCTCTGGTACATGGTCAAAGAGCCGAGCATGACGCACGCGCCTTCGATGGCCGGCGCGGCGGGGTTCATCTGGATGTGGGCTGCGACGCGCGAGAACCGCACGCTGCGGCAGTGGGCGCTGCTCGGCGCCCTGGCGGGATTCATCGGGATGATTCGCTGGCAGAACGTCCTGTTCGCCCTGCTCCCGGCGTGCGACGCGCTCGCGCTGCTCGTCGGCGCGTACCGGCGAAACGATCAGCAGCGGTTGCGCGCCACACTGATTGCCGGCGCGGCGTTCACGGCCTGCGCGGTTGTGGCCTTCGTCCCGCAGATGCTCGCCTGGCGCGCGATCTACGGGACGTTCCTCGCCGTCTCTCCCGTGGGACCACAGATCCGCTGGTGGGACCCGCAGATCATCGACATCCTCTGGTCCTCCCGAAACGGACTTCTGAGCTGGTCGCCGGCGCTCTACCTCGGCGCGGTCGGCCTGTTCATCTTCACGTGGATGCGCCCCGCGGTCGGCCTCCCGGCTTTTCTGTGCCTCGCGGTGATGGTGTTCTTCAACGCGTCGATCCAGGACTGGTGGGGCAGCGCGGGGTTCGGGGGGCGACGGTTCGACGGCACGATTCCGTTCTTCGCGCTGGGAGCGGCCGCGCTCGGCGAACGGGCGATCCACTGGACCAGCCGGCGCCCTGCGGTCGTCGTGATGGCTGCTGCCGCGATGATCGCGCTGTGGAACGTCACGCTGATGAAGGTCGCGCAGGACGGACACGTCCGGATCGGCGAACCCGTGTCATTCGGCGACGCGGGGGCGCACCAGGCACGCGCGTTCCACGGGTGGTTCGGCCACCCGTTCACGTATCCCGCGAGTCTCGTGTTCGCCGCACGCAACGGCCTGCCCATCGGCTCGTACGACCTGCTTGCCGCGAACCGCTTTCTCGGCGATCCCACGCGCCCGTACGGACGCGTGGATATCGGCGCCGGAGATGAGCTGCTGCTCGGGGACGGCTGGCATGGCCCCGAACGCGACGGCGCCATCACGTTTCGCTGGGTTGCCACACCCGCCACGCTCCTCGTTCCGCTCGATCACGCCGCGAGCCTTACAGTGCAGGTCCGCGCGAAGGCGTTCAACTACGCCGGCTCGTCGCCGCAGTCCTTGAGCGCCTCCGTGAACGGAACCCTCGTCGCCGCTGGTCTCACGGCTCCGCCCGATTGGACGACGATCGAGTTCGTCACCGAGGAGCGTGCCTGGCGGGCCGGCGTCAACCGCCTGCAGCTGCAGTTTTCGCGCGCAACGCGCCCCGCGGACGTCGGCCTCGGAGGCGATCCGCGCCCGCTCGCCGCGGCTGTTGACTACGTTCGGGTGCAGAAGAGATAACGGCTAACTCACCGACCCGGAAGGTACAACACGTTGATGTCCGTGCGCCTTCTGAGCCCCGCAAGCCATTCGCGGATCAGCTGACTGCGGCGCTCGGCGATCAGCGCGTCGCGCGCCTGGATGCCGGCTTCGGAGAACGGCCGCACCACCCCGTCGCGCGTGAACTCACGCTCGTGCGTGCGGTAATACTGGACGATCTCGTCCTCGGGCGGGACCGGCTGGTTGCCGAACCGCTGCAGCAGGTAGGAACGGATCCGGAGGTCGTCGCGCACGCGGAGCCGCAGCTGATCGACCGTCATCCCCGACTCCCTGAGGATTGCGTTCATCCGCTCACCCGAACCGATGCGCTGATCGATTTCCCGCACCGACACGTCCACTTCCGACAGCGGCGGCTCGGGCGGCCCGTATCGATCGACTTCTATCAGCATCAGCTGCCGCTCGATCAACTGGTCGAGTGCGGCTTGCAACCGGTCCGCGCCCGGAGGCACGGTTACCAGCCCCAGCTTGATCGCCGCCTCGGCGTCGCTCTGAAGCACCAGCGCCCCGCTGACGACCGCCAGGATCCGCTCGATCACCTCAGCGCGAACAGGCGCGAGGCTGCCGAGAACCAGCATCAGCGCAATCCATCTCGCACGTCGCACGTGCGCACGTCGCACGTGTCGATCGTTAGAACGCATGGCCGATGCTGAAGTGAATCCCGCGGGGCCCTTCGCGCCGGGTGCCGACGGTTCGACGATCCAGCTTGAACCCGAGGTCGAGCCTTACAGGCCCGATGGGTGAACGGTAACGGACGCCGAAACCCACACTGCCGCGCAGCTCACCGAGATCCAGCTGCGTCGTGCGTTCGAACACATTGCCTCCGTCGGCGAACACCGCGCCGCCGAGATCTCCCCAGACCGGCACGCGCAGCTCGGCGTTCAGGAGCAGGATCGCATTGCCGCCGCGCGGGAATCCAGTTGGTGTGATGGTGTTCGGAGCTCCGACGCTGTCGAGGGCGAACCCGCGGATCGTGGAGTCACCGCCGGCAAAGAAACGCTCGCTCGCCGGAAGATCCTCGAGGGTGATGAACTCCCCTTCGATCGGCGTGCCGTCGGCGTCGGTGCGCTCCACCAGTCGCGGGAAGCCGTTGGCCAGGCCGACTGCCGCGCGCCCCGCGAAGACGACGCGACGGCGAACCGGAAGCCGGTGAAAGAACGATCCCTGGACGTATGACTTGATGAACCCGACCTGCCCGCCGAGGGCCCGCGCCGCGATGCTTCCTTCGGCGCTGAGGAAGCGTCCGCGGCTCGGCTCCACCACATCGTCGCGCGTGTCGCGCGAAATGGCGGCCGAGAATCCCGAGAGCCGCACCTGCGGAAAGATCCGGTCGATCGTGCCGATCTCCCCTTCGTCGGTGTCGCTATCGAACGTGACGTCGAAGGTTCTCGTCGTGTTGAAGGAGTAGCGGCCGCTGAGGCGCACGCCCGGGCTGAGGCGCCGCGTCACTTCCGCGTTGACCCCCTTGCGCGCGAAGTTGAAGCTCGAGCGGATCCCCTGCTCCACCGCCGCGGTGATGATGATGTCGCTGTTGAGACCGAACGACCTCGGCTCGCGGTAGGTGCCGATCACACGATACTCGGCGAACCCGAACAGCCCGCCGTCGCCGGCGCCATCCGCACTGGAATCGGGCCTGAGACTCAGTCGCGTGAAAAGATTCACCGACCGGTTGCGCCCGCCGATGTTCCGCCGGCCCACCTCGAAGAATCCTCGCGGCGCCACTTCGAGCCGCTCTTCCGCTGCGCCGGTGCCGGACGCCTCCTGCAACCGGCGGCTCGCTTCCACACCGCCGCCGTATCCGAGCGTGGTCGACGGCGCTTCCTCCACGGTCACCAGGATGTCGTGTTTCGTCGAGCCTGCATGGGTGATCTCGGTGATCTGCACGCGCCGGAACAGCCCGAGAGCCGTGATGCGGCGACGGCTCTCGATGAGATTCGCGAGGCCGAGCGGCTGCCCTGGCCGCAGCACGATCTCGCGAGCGATGACCTTCGAATCCGTCCGGACGTTGCCGACGATCAGGACGTGATCCACGAGCGTCTGGGGTCCGTCCGTGATCCGGAAGGTGAGATCGACGCGCGATCGATCCTCGGCGAGCTGCGCTGACACGTCCACCGTAGCGCTCGCGAACCCGCGGTTGCGGTACTCGAGGAGGATGGCGTCGCGATCCTGCACGACTGTCGGTTCGAAGTATGGCCGTCCGGTCGTGGACCCGATCCGCGTCGAAAGCTCGCCGGTTGGAACGGCCGCATTACCGGAGAAACCCACCGCGCCGACAAGGGTAAGCGGACCCTCGACAATCGTGATGACCGGTTTCACGCGCCCCTCGCCGGTGGGCGCCGGTGGAAGCTCGTTCACCGACGAGGAGATCTTCGAGTGCGCGAACCCGCGCCTGAGGTAAATGCCGCGAATAGCGCTGGCAGCAGCGCCCAGGTCGGATTCCGCGAAAAGCCCGCCGGGGGCCAGACGCGTCAGCGCCGGGCGAAGATCTTCGATCGGGATCGTCTGGTTCCCCGTGACCTCCACGCCGTTCTCGATGCGGTACTGCAGCCCTTGCCGAACGTTGAACACGATGTCGAGGCGCTCGGCGGTCTGCTGGCGCGTCGAGGTAACGATCGCCTTCCAATATCCCTGCTGATGGAGGGAGCTCGCGATTCTTCGCTCGGAGTCCTCGATGAGATCCGTGTCGACCGAGCCCTCGCGACGCACGGGAACCAATTCCTCGAGCCGGTCTTTCGGCAACGGGTCGCCTGTGAACTGCACCGTCGCCAGCGGCCCGCGGTCCAGCTCGACTGTCAGGTTGACGGTCTTTCCATCGTCCGATTGTTGAAAGGTATGTCTTGCCGTGGCCTCGTAGCGCCCGTCCCGTTTTTGTCGCTCGATGAACTCCGAGAGCCGCTTGTCTACCTCGATGCGCTCGTAGACGCGGCCGGGATCCGCATGAATGCGGCGCAGGAAGGCCTCGCGAGATTCTCCCGGATCGCCTTCGATCGTGACCTCGCCGACGCGCGCCGCCGGACCTGACTCGATCTCGAACGCGAGAATCGTCCGGTCGGGATCGTGGAGCACTTCCACAACCGGGCGAATCGCGGCGCCGAGGTAGCCGCGCTCGTTGTAGACCTCCTGCAGCCGCTGCGCAACCTCGGGCGCGCGCGTCGCGGACGGCGTCGGCCCGAACCGCTCGATGATGGCCTGGCGGAGCGTGCCAGTCGACAGTCCGAGCTGGCCGCGGAACTCGACGCGCTGCACGCTGTGAATGGGAATGAGGTTGTATCGGAGCCGGAGGCCGTCCCCTTCGGCGAATGCCTCGACCTGGATGTCCTGGTACCGGCCGAGGCTGAAGAGATGCGCGATCGTTTCGCGGACCTCGGCCATCGCGAGCGGTTCTCCAACGGTCGTCTCGATCAGCGAGCGGACGGTCGCGTCCTCGGTTCTGAAACCCTCGACGACCACCTCGGTGGCGACGATCGGACGGCCGACGAACGAGGCCACCCCCTGGACGCCACCCATCAGCGCTATCGCGAGCAGGAATGCCATTTAGAAGATGTGCCGCACGCGGAAATCGACGGCGAACGTGTTGTTGCCGGTCTGCGTGATCACGAAACCGAGCCGCTCGTTCTGATCGTATTCGACCGTGATGATCTGGTCGCGCACCGCGGAGCTGCCGCCGAGCGCACGCGCAAACGTCAGGTAGGCGCGGGTCGAAATCCGCTTGCCGATAATGAGGCGCGCCGATGGATTGAGCGGGTCCGATTCGGTGCCGATCGACGGCGTGATCTGCACCGTATCGAAGCCGAGCGTCTCTTCGACGACGCGACCGACGGGGGCGGAAATCGGACTGGCGAGCAGGCGCGATGTCAGCCCGCGCAGCAGCTCCGTCTCGGCCTGCGAGGCCGTCGCCGGGTTGCGCAGTCGCAGATCGGCGTCGAGGTCAGTCGTCTGCCCGAGCAGCAACGACACAATGTCGATTTCCGGCAGCGGCGGATCCGAGTTGATCGTCGGAGTGAACTGCGTCGCCGTGCCGGTGACACCAAGCGTCACGCGATACGTCTGGCTGCTCCCGCCGCCGAGACTGCCCGGGACCCGCACTCTCGTCTCGGCTTCGATATCCACGTAAGGATCGATCCGCAGCGGATTGGAGAAGTCCACGGATCCACGCGTCACGACATACCGATTGCCTTCGAACAAGAGATCGCCGCGGACAATATCGGCGCGCCCGAGGAGCCGAGGCCGGTCGTAGGTGCCACCGAGGCGCAGATCGGCGCTGGCGCGCACCCGTGCGAGATTGTTCTCGATCCGCAGCGTGCCGGGGGCAAGGACGTGGATGTCGAGAGTGATGGGCACCGCGGACGGCGCCGCGGGGGCGCCGCCCAGCGGACCTTTTTCGCCGGTCGCCAGGCTGAGGATGTCGGGTGTCGCTTCGAACCGGCGTGTCCACTGCGCGTCGCGCACCGTCACCGTGCCACTCAGAACGAGGGCCGTCAGCGATCCGCGCAGCGCAAGGTCCGCGTCGACGATCGCCGGGAACCCGTCGATGTACCGGATGTTCATCCGCTCGCCGGTCGCGGTCAGGTTGAGATCACCGGGGGCGAAGCCGTTCATGGCGATCCGTCCACCGAACACAACGCCGCCGCGCCCGACGCGCGCGCGCACGTCGTTGACCCGGATGCCTCCCCCGTCGAACGACAGCGAGCCGTTGATCGCTTCCAGTCCGTGCGGCAGCGCCAGATACCGGATCCGACCGTCCTTCAAGCCGGCGCTCCCGCTGAACTCCGGTTTGTTGAGCGAGCCGGTAACGCTCGCGCGCAGATTGGCGGACCCGGAACTGCGGATGTCCCTGAAGAAACCCTGCAGGATGCCGAGGTTGGCGTCCCCCTGGGCCGACACGTCGATGGTTCGCGTCTCGAGGCCGACGCTGCCGGTGACGTCGAGCGCCGTCCCCTCCCCTTCGAGCTTCAGCTGCTCGATCCGTACGACATTGCGATCGAGCGCGAGCTGGATCGGCCCGGTATTGCGCAGCTGGTAGTCGAACAGTTTCAGATTCAGCTGCTCGACGTTCGCGTCGACGACGAGGTGATTCAAGTCCGCCAGCTCGCCGCTGATGCGGACGGTGCCGCTGACAACGGCGTTGGTAAACGGCGACAGCCGCGGCTCGAAGAAGCGGACGTAGGGGTCGAGTGACGTCTCGCTGAACCGCAGCGTCATCTCGACGTCGCGCTGCTCGGTCAGCGCGATACGGCCCGCGCCCGATACCGCAAGACGCGCGGATGCTGCGTCGAAGCTGACCGTCATCAGCTCACCACGCAGGCCGAGCTGCCCGGTCAACGCGCCGATCCCTTCGTCACCGGCAAACAGGTCATCCACGCGCGCCTTCACGTCGTAACGGGGCTCCTCGAAGGTTCCGGTGCCGGTGGCGGAGAACTGCAGGATGCCCGAGAGCGGCGCCTTCGGGAATTCGACGAGTTTCAGCGACTCCACCGGGATACGCCGACCGTCGGCGCTGAACGAATAGTTGCCGTCCCACGCAATCCACGCCGCTCCCGTCATCTCGCCGGTGCTCTTCTGGACTTCGAACTTCGTCAAGCGGACGCCCGTGCCCTCGAAACCGAGCGACGCCGTAGCGCGGTCGAACGTCTCACCGTATGCGACACCCTCGTCCATGACGAGCGACCCGAAGCCGACCGGCGTTTCGTAGTTACCATAGACGTGATACTCGCCCGACACGAACCCTTCGACCGGCCAGTCGTCGAGCTCGAAGGCGTGGCGCAGGTCGGCGAGCGGCCGCCGGGTGAGCTTCACGCGGGCGTTGATCTGTTCGCCGCCGTCGCGCCGTGGATATCCGAGTGAGAACGTCCCAGCCGCGGTGATCTGCGAGTCCCCTCTCGTCAGCGTGCTCTCGCTCACCTGCGCGTAGCTGTTTTCGATCGCGAGCTTGGCGAAGCCGCGGCCCCAGTTGACGTCCCACGCGCGCATGTGTTCGCCCGTGAACGTGCCCTCGATGCGCGGTGTCGCGAACGTCTTCAGCATCACGCCGTCGAACTCCCCGTATCCTCCGACGGGGATCGCGCCGGTCGGCGAGCCGAACATCGTCAGAACACCGGCGAAGACACGGTCGCTCTCCTGCCAGTCGAGGCTGGTCACGTGGAAGGGGATCCGCGAGTCCTTCATGTAGGCGGTGCGCCCCTCGAACTCCACGAACGTCTTCGGCGTGGCCATCCAGCTCGGGGCGAGGTGAATCCATGTTGGATCCAGCGTGTATGTGACGTGGCCGCCGACAGGCACGTAGCCGAGCGGCGCATGCCGATTGAAAGGTCCGGCCTCGACCGGCAGCGAGGCCTGACGGGCGACAGCCTCGGGCCGGAGCTGGCGTGTCATCACCGCCACGCCGGGTGGCGGCTGGACGGTCAACTCACCGCCGCCGCGCAGCAGGTCCCAGCCGCCGAGCGGCCATTCGAAGCGATTCCGTCCACTCGCCTGGCCTGCGACGCGCATCCCGCGGGTCTCGAGAAAATCGGTCAGCTGCGCCAGTTGCACGTCTCGGTAGGTCACGTCCCAGATCGCGCGCCTCGGCCCTGACTTGCGGTCCAGCGAGAGGAGCATGTACTCGAATCGGGCGGTGCCGCCGTACACACCACTCGTCGCATCGGTTACTTCAAGCCGGTCCGGCAGCCACAACACCTTGCCCTGGAGATTCGGAAACCGCCAGGTGTTCGCACCGATCTTCACGTGCGTGACCGGCGTCCGCCAGGTGCCTTTCACCTCGCGTCCACCTTTGAAGTAGTGGAACGTTCCGTCAAAGTCCGCCTGACCCGTCGCGACGAACCGGTCGCGTTTGAAGAAAATCTCCTTCTGCCTCGCGATGTCGAGCTTCGACTTGATCCGGTAAAACTGCTCCGGCCACTTGTCGAACTGGATGTCCCCTTCGAGCACCGAATTCGCGCCGTCGGTCAGCAGGTCGATCCGGTCGAAATGAAGATGCGGCGCATTCATCGTGAACCGCGATTTCATCGTGGCGCTGAATGGCTCGTAGGTCTGGATGCGGATGGTGCCTTTGTCGAACGACACCGTGCCGCCGTAGTCTGCCCGCAGCTCGCGACGGAAGTAGGTGATGTGCGCGTTGGGCGCGTCCAGACTCCACGGGGTCGAGTGGTCGAAGTAGCGGATGTGCCCGCGCGACGCAATCACGCGGCGCAGCGTCGTCGAAAAATCGCGCTTCTTCTTCGGGCCCGAAGACCGCGGCACGAGCTTGGGGACGTTGTGCCGCCCGCCAGGGAAACTCTCGATCACGATCTCCCATTCGCTCATGTCGATCGACTCGACGATGAGCCGGCGGTTGAATGCCGTCCACCACGGGAGCGCAACGGTGATCTTTTTCGCCTTGAGAAACGGCGCCGCCTGCGGCGTCAGCCCTTCGATGACGACGTCGTGGAATTCGAACTGGCCGGGACGAAGCTTGGCGACAACGCGGCCGATGTGCATCGGGCGCTCGAGGTATTTGGTCGCCTGACTCTCGGCCTGGGATTTCAGCACCGACCCGACGTCGACGGTGAAGAAGGTCGCGAGAAGAGCGGCAATGGCCGCGGTCACCAGGGCCAGCGCGTACAAAGAAAGACGCCGGACGCGGCGCGGCCACGACCGTTTACGAGGTTCCTCCGCGCGGGGCTCCTGAGGATCTTCCATTGCTTTATCGCCGGGGCCCCCTGCACCCCGGCTGGCGGCCTTCACTCGCTTTCGCTCCGTTCCGGCCGCTCACGGTGGTCATTCGACGACGAGCAGAAGGCGGCCGGCCTGCACCGACGTACCGGGCGTCACACTGATCGACTTGACTCGCCCTTTCTTGGGAGACCGGAGCTCGTTTTCCATCTTCATCGCTTCCACAACGACGACGCCCTGGCGAAGTTCGAC
>JACDCA010000443.1 GCA_013694635.1 Acidobacteriota bacterium
CATACTGGGTCAATCGCGAGTACTACCCTTCGCCCTCGGTGGCGACCTGCGCCAGCGGTGACGTCACCGAGGTCGAGAACGCGCCAACCGGCCAGGCTTTGACGGTCGCCCGGCACCTTCAGCAGACCGATCTCGAGGACGAAGTCGCCGCGCTCACCGACAATCCCAGGGAGCAGGCCGTCCTGCTCGCGCTCGCGTCCACGGTGGATGCGCACATCGTCCCGGCGCGCCCCGACCGTCTGCACGCCCTGGGCGTCCAGGGTTTGATCCTTCCGTTACCCGAGCCACTGCGGCGGTGGATCACGCGCAAGCTGACGCGGGCGTTCGCCCGCGACGTCTACGACTTTCTCTTCATGCCCGCGCGCCGCGCGCTGATGCGCCGAAGCCTGATCGACCGGCTCGCATCCGGCGGCGGACCTTTCGTCATCATCGCCCACAGCCAGGGGACGATGGTCGCGTATGACGTGTTGAGCGAGATGAAGGACCTCGACGTGCCGCTCTTCATCACGATCGGGTCGCCGCTTGGCATCCAGGAGGTTCAAGACCAGCTCAAGAAGCTGACCGAGCAGAAGAAGCTCGCTGTCCCCGCGTGCGTGCGCCGCTGGCTCAACGTCTTCGATGACGCCGATCCGGTTGCGGCAGACGAAAAGCTCTCGAACGACTACCTGCCGAAGGGGATGATCGAAGACGTCGAGGTACGTAACCTGGATGCGCCGGCGCATCCGCACTCGGGCACCGGGTATCTCAGAACCGACCCGGTCCGCCACGCCGTGCGTGACGCCGTCCGCATCGATCTCTTCCAGCCTGTCGCTCCGTTCGTGATCGCCCGCAACCTGGTGCGCCGGCTGGAGAACGCGCCGCGCGAGATGACGCACTCGCTGCTGATCGAGCTCGTCGATCCGCAGAAAGCCGGCGCGCCGCTCGAGACGATCGCCAGCGACCTCAGCGCCACGATTCGCACGCTCACCGGTCGGACCGACGACGAACTGCGGCTTCAGACGATGAAGCGCTACCTGGCCGCGAACCTCACACGCCGCGAAACGGAAACACTTGCGTCGCGGTTTGGCATGCAGGGGCTGATGGTGAAGCGCATCTGGCGCAACGAGGTCAAGCGCGCGCTCATGGAGACGTCCATCAATGCCATTCACGCCAACGCGGCGCATGCCGGATACCGCGCGCACGGCCGCGGCATCACGTGGGCGGTGCTCGATTCAGGAGTCAACGCGGATCATCCGCATTTCGCGGCACACACGAACATCGCCGCGCAGGTGAACTGCACCGGTCGCGGCGTGTCGGAAGGGGCGGCCCCCGACAAGAACGGCCACGGGACGCACGTGGCCGGCATCATCGCCGGCGTCCGCACGTTCGCTGCGGCTGACGGGCAATCCGCGCGCGTGATCTCTGGCGTCGCGCCCGAGACGAAGCTCCACGTCTACAAGGTGCTGGACGATGAGGGGAGTGGGGAGGATGCGTGGATCATCAAGGCGCTGGATCACATCGCCGACACGAACGACCGAGCCGGCACGCTGGTGATCCACGGCGTGAATCTCAGTCTCGGCGGTCCGTTCGATCAGAGCACCTACGGCTGCGGCCACACGCCGCTCTGCGACGAGTTGCGACGGCTGTGGCGCCAGGGCGTCCTCGTCGTGATTGCCGCCGGCAACGAGGGCTTTGCCGTGCTGCGGACGCTCGACGGCGACATCGACGCCAACATCGATCTCTCGATCGGTGATCCCGCCAACCTTCACGATGCGATCGCGGTTGGATCGGTCCACAAGGAGAATCCCCACACCTACGGCGTGTCGTACTTCTCCTCGCGAGGTCCGACAGCCGATGGCCGGCAGAAGCCGGACGTCGTCGCTCCCGGCGAGCGGATCCTCTCGTGCCGGCACCGCCTGCCGAAGACACCCGCCGGCGTCGCCGACGAGTACATCGAGATGAGCGGCACCAGCATGGCGGCGCCGCATGTCTCAGGCGCGCTCGCGGCGTTTCTCTCCGTCCGCCGGGAGTTCATCGGCGAACCGGACCGTGTGAAGGCGCAGCTGCTGAAGAACTGCACCGACCTTGGACGAGATCCTTTTCAGCAGGGTGCTGGCCTGCCGAATCTGGTCAAGATGCTGGTGAATATCTAGTTTCGAGCCCGAGGGACCCCGACGCCCATTGGCGTTCGTGTCCTCCGAGCATCCTGTCGCCGCCGCAGTCTGGCTGCGCCGTCCGCTTCCGTCGGCTCGACGTCAGAATCCGCCCTCCGCCATATGCGGCGCAAAGGCGTCGCACTTGATCGTGCCGCTGATCGCGGCGCCATCCCTGGTCCTTGAATCGATGGTGAATGTGCCGCCGGCAGCGGATCTTTCGAGCGTGACCTTGCCCGACCCGCTCGTGGCGCCGCCTCCGCGGACGGTGGTCATCTGGTGCGACGCGTTGCCGCTGCTCACCGACAGCGTCACCATGTCGCCAGATCCGTCTTTCGGCCTCCACAGCGTCAGCGCAAGCGAGCGTCCGTCCGCCGACTGCTGCACGCTCCACATCTCGGAAACGATGGAATAGATCGACGCTGTCGGCGCATGCGTGCATCGGCCAGGCTCCCGCGACTCGTACGCTTGCCCGCCGACCTTGAGCGAGACGTTGATCGCTTGTTTCGGTTGCGCCTGTCCCGGGACACGACGCTGCGCGGCAAGCCCGCTGATGAAACCGGTGATGACGATGGCAGTGATGACAGAAGCACGCTGACGGATTCGATGAGCCACAGGATTCCCCCTTTGGTTTGCCTATCCTATCGCGGCCGCGCTGCTCATCCATAGTAGGCTCTCGCGACCGCCACGATCCGGAACGGCCCTATGGAGTAGGATTCCGGCTGGCCACTTTCGACTGAAAAGGATCCAGACCATGATCGACCGACGCGAGTTCTTACAGGCGACCCTGGCGGGGGCGGCGGCGTTTGCCG
>JACDCA010000454.1 GCA_013694635.1 Acidobacteriota bacterium
GTCTCGGCCAGCGAGGTGTAGGCGATACGGCTGCCGTCGCGTGACACCGACGCGTGGTGGACCGAGGCGCCGCCTCCGGTGGTGACCGGCCCTGCCTTGCCGTCGGCTTGTCCCGACTGCTCGTCGATCGGCACCCGCCACAGGTTCGTCGTGCCGCCTCGGTTGGTCGAGAAGTACAGCGAGCGACCGTCCGGCGCCCACACCGGGTTCCAGTCGATGGACGGCTCTGACGTCACTCGTACAGGCGTGCCGCCGGCTGCGGGGATGGTCCAGATGTCGCCGGCGCCGCCGCCGCCCTCCCCGCGCCCCCAGTAGGCGATCGAGTGACCGTTCGGTGACCAGCTTGGCTGCGCCGCGTCCGCGTTCGTCAGGAGCTTCCGCTCGCCGCTGGTCAAGTCTATCGACCAGAGTTGACTCGCCGTGAAGCGGAATGTCGGATCGCCGACGTTCTGTGTGCAGATCACGAGCCGCGTGCCGTCGGGCGACCAGGCCGGGTGATAACCGAAATCAGTCAGCCGCCGCACGGATTCGCCGGTAGCGCCCATCACGAAGATGCCGCCTCCCTCACGCTCGGAGCGGAACGCGAGATGCTCGCCGTCTGGCGCGAATGCCGGCTGCGTATCGTCCACCAGCGAGTCCGCGGTCAGATTCACGGGATTCTCGCCGCCGACGCGCAGCGAATAAATGTCGAGGCTGCCGGCTCCTCCACTCACGTACGCGAGCGTCCGCCCGTCGGCCGAGAGCGTCGGAAACAGTTCTGCTCCTTCACCATGAGTGAGCTGGGTAAACTCCATCTCTCGGGCCGGGTTCTCGACCGCAGTCGGCTTGTCGCGCTTCAGCCACACGGCCGCGACGACTGCCGCCGCCGCGATCAGCGCGATGGCGATGGCGGCGAAGGCCCAGCGCGATGGCGTTTGGGCCGGCGGCGCCGTGCGTGACGTCACACCGGACGCGAGGTCCCTCCGCACGACGGCGAGCTCACTTGCCAGGTCTGCCGCGGACTGATACCGCAGCGCTGGATCCTTCTCCAGGCATCGCTGGATCGTCGTCGCCAGCCGCGACGGCACCGCGGGATTCAGCTCCGTCACGGGCCGCGGCACATCCTTGAGGATGGCGGCCATCGTCGACGCGTTCGTGTCGCCGACAAATGGACGACGCCCCGTGAGCATCTCGTGCAGCATGATGCCGAGTGAGAAGATGTCGGAGCGATGGTCGAGCACGCGCCCCTCGACCTGCTCCGGCGACATGTACGCAAAGGTGCCAACGATCTGCCCTACGGACGTCTGTCCCGGGCTCGAGCCCATTGTCGTCTCGGCGTTTTCGTCCACCGCGGAGCCGCGCAGCTTCGCCAGGCCGAAGTCGAGCACCTTCACCCGGCCCGTGTCGCTGACCATCACGTTCTCCGGCTTGAGATCGCGATGCGTGATGCCCTGTTCGTGCGCTGCGCCCACCGCCTCGACCAGCGGGAGGCTCAGCTCGAAGAATCGATCGAGCGGCAAACCGGATGGGGGGATCAGCGCGGACAGCGTCTGCCCCTGGACCCACTCCATGGTGATGAAGTGGACGTCGTCGACCGACTCGATGGAGTGCAGGGTGACGATATTCGGATGATTGAGCGCAGCGACCGCGCGCGCTTCCCGCTCGAAGCGGGCGCGCCGGTCGGCGTCACCGGCCACCTCAGGCCGAAGAATCTTGAGCGCGACCTGCCGGCCGAGCGTCAGGTCGCGTGCGAGGTACACCTCACCCATGCCGCCGCGGCCCAGCGACTGGATGATCTGGTAGTGCTTGAGGGTTGACCCGATGAGCATTGAGGTTGCTACTTCGCTTTCAGTTCCTCGAACGAGTTCAGCACAACCTGAATCTCCCAGCTCTCGACTGTCGGCCGGCGACGATTTCGTAGCCTCCGAGGCGGCTCCCGGGAGTCAGCGGCACAGGATGAAGTTGAACCGCATGAAGATGAGGATTATAGGGTCAGATCTTGTTTCTTGCGCCGTTTGCGAGCGCGCTCGTCAGCAGGTTGGCGACTTCCGCTTCACCATGACGATCGTCCTTTCGAAGGAGGGACGCTCATCATGTCACGTCCGCACGTCATACAATCTCGTTCGTGGGAGTCGGCGTCGGAACCCGTTTTGGTGCCCGTTCCGCCTGACGGACGAGACTGCTACAGTATGGCCATGCTGGATCGGCCCGTCCCAACGGTATCGTCACGCGCGGCTGATCCCGTCATCGAGGCCTACAAGAAGGGCATCGACCGGACGTTGATCCGCGAGAACCTGAAGCTGACGCCCGACGAGCGATTGCGCCGTCTCGAGGCGTTCGTCCGCGACCTCGAACGTCTGCGAGCGGCGATGACCCGACGGTGACCACCACCAGTTTCAGCGGCCTCCTGCGTTCGCTGGCGCAACACCACGTGGATTTCATCCTGGTCGGCGGCATCGCGGCGGCCGCTCACGGATCCGTCCGCGCCACCTACGATCTCGACGTGGTGTACGCCCGGAGCGGCGACAACATCACCAGAATTGTGACGGCCCTGAGGCCGCTCGATCCGTATCTCAGGGGCGCGCCTCCCGGACTTCCATTTTCATGGGATGTCGAGACCGTTCAGCGCGGGCTCAACTTCACGCTCACCACCGGCCTTGGAAGCATCGACCTGCTGGGGGAGATCACCGGCGGAGGCGGCTATGGGGACC
>JACDCA010000455.1 GCA_013694635.1 Acidobacteriota bacterium
CGGCAAACCGCGAATCGTCGCGAAGACAATCCCATTGCGGCGCCACTGCCAGGTGAACCAGGCTGGGATCGCGCCGCTCGATCGCGGCGTCCAGTTGCCGGAAGGCTTCATCCAGGTTCCCCGACTCGCCGTGAAGCAGCGCCAGCTGCACAGCAGGGGCACTGCCGCCGGCCTGACGGAGCGCGTACTCCACGACGCCAGCACGCCCGCCGAGGGCATAGACGCGTTTCAACTCGTCAAGGGCTTCAGCCGGCACACCGTGCGATGCTGCGTGTGCGATGGATTCCGCCATGTGGCGATCGAGATCCCCCTTCTTCAGATATGCGCCGGCCACGAACTCGCGGGCGAGCAGATGCGCCGGATCCAAGGCCAGGGACCGGTTCGCCCACTCGATGACTTCGTCGTAGCGGCGCTGATTCCAATAAGACAAGGCGATCTGCAGATGGACGGCCGCTGAGGAGGGCTGGCGTTCGAGCGCCTTTTGTTTCGCGGCAAGTCCCTGTTCGAGATCTCCAAGCGCTTCCATGAGGCGCCCGTACACCAGCCATCCGTCGGTGTGACCCGGATCGAGCTCCAGCGCGCGCTCGAGGCTTCTCTTTGCGCCTGTCCAGTTCCAGTCGCTCAGGAAAAGGACCGTGGCAAGGGCGACCTGGGCGTCGGCGGACGAATCGTCCATCGCCAGCGCGCGAAGCGCGGCCGCCCTGGCCTCGGAGTAGGCCGCTGCGACCGGAGTCAGCCGAAGTTCCGCCTGTGCGCAACACGCGAGCGCCAGGCCGGCGTGCGCGGCTGCGTATGTCGGATCGAGCTCAATCGCATCCCGGAATGCGGCAACAGCCTTGGGAGTCTCCGACCGCGACGCCGTCAACAGGCACGATCGACCGCGACCGATCAGCTCGAAGACAGCAGGGTGCGCAGGGAGGACTCCGATCGGCCACCGCATCGATAGCCCTTCCCCGGGGGCCGAGATGCGTGTGACAGCCGCAGTGAAGCGGTATCCAGCCCGAGGCACCGTCTGGATGAGAGCTCTGTCTCCGAGCGCCTTGCGGAGTGCCGCTACATGCACGGCCAGGATGCCCTCTTCGACACTGGCGTCTGGCCACACGACATCCAGCAGTTCGCGCTTGCCGACCAGAAAGCCCGCCTGACGAACCAGAGCAACGAGGACATCCTGTGCTTTCGGTGCGAGGGGGATGACCTCGTCGGACTTCAGGAAGCGACGCTCGTTCACGTCGAGAGCAAACTCGCCGAACCTGTAGACCTCGTGACGCCGCATGCTGTTTAGCGGAATCTTAAGCGTTCCTTCGGGACTTCGTGCAGTCTGATCGGCGATCGTTGGCTGCAGGAGGTCTTTATGGACGATCCGTTCATCGGCACGTGGAAGCTGAACCCCGGCAGCTCGCAGTTTGACGCGAATCACCGGCCCACCGAAGCGGTTATGCACTGGCGACTCGCGGCGGACGGCGCTTATCTCATGGAGGCGGAAGGACTTAACTCAAAGAGCGAGCGCGTTTCCGAGCGGCCGCAGAAGCTCGTGCCCGATGGGAAACCCTATCCGGTTCCCGATTTTCCCGGGTTGAGCACCGTCACGACACGCCCACAGCCGAAGGCGCTCCGAGCCGAGGTGCAAAGGGAGGACGGCTCGGTTGCCGGCGCCGGCAGCTACACCGTTTCCGAGGATGGCAGGTTGTTGACGGCGACGACCGCCGGCTTTGACACACAACTCCGGCGTTTCGAGACGCGGACTGTCTGGGATCGGCAGTAGTACACCGCGCGCAAGGGCCTAATCCGAGACGATCACCTCGCCTGGGAGAATGGGGCGCGTGCGCGGGAGCAGGCCGAGCCGTGAGAGGTTTCCGACGAACGCGAGAATGCCGAGGAAGAGGACCAGCTTGACCGCGTCCGCGGTCCGGCTGACCGGCAGTACGGCCCACAGGAACCACAGCACCGGCTGCGCGATGCAGACCGCCCACACGGATCCATAGAAGAACCTGCGCTCGTGACCTTCGCCACGGGTGGACCGCTTGACCCGCGGCATCCACCCGGCCGCTCCCGCGATCCACACGGCGATGGCGAGCGGGAAATACGCGACGTCGTACATCTGGCGCAGCTTCCATTCACCCGAATAGAGCGCGTACGTCATACCCGCGACGTTCAATACTGCGAAGGCGATGACCTCGCTCCAGGCAAGCGTGTAACAGATTCGCCGATACAGCGGGTTCGGCCGGTCCTCGGTGAACCGGACGAT
>JACDCA010000461.1 GCA_013694635.1 Acidobacteriota bacterium
TTCGTCGAGCCGACTGGCCGGACGACTTCCCGTACTCGACGTCCTTCGTGATCTGCAGCTGTGCGTCCGCCGGGAGTGGCGCCATGAAGCGATCCTGCGCCGAAGCTGCGGTCGCCAGAAGAACGAAGACTACGGCCGGCAGAGTGTGGCTCATGCGGAGACTCTAGCGTCGCGGACTTCGAATTCATCCAGCGTGGGGACGAACCGCCGACATCGCGTGTTCAGCGCGGCGCTTTCATCCGCCGCCGTGATAACAGGAAAGCTCGAGAAGGATCACAGGAGCCCAGGCGATCAGGAGCTCCTGATCTCTTGATCTCCTGTTGGAACTTCCTGATCTCCTGTGATCACTCGGCGTGCTATATTTCGCGATTCAAGGAGAGAAACGCACTATGCATCGAATGAAGGGTATTGCAATCGCGGCTTCGCTCGCGTTCGCGGTCTGTACCGTCGCGGCGCAGGACGCCGACCGCAAGGTCGCCGGCGGCGGCATCACCGTCAAGGGCTGGACGGGGAAGGTTGACGCAGGCGCGGCGAAGCAGGGGAAGACGATCAACGATTCTAAACTGATGCAGATGGGCAGCGATCTGCACGTCGCTGCGGGCCCCGCGGCGGTTTACTGGAACCCCGCCAACACCGGAACGGGGAATTACACCGTCAAGGCCACCTTCAAGGAAGGCAAGATGACGGCGGATCATCCGCACCCGTACGGCGTCTTCATCGGCGGCAGCAAGCTCGATACCGAGACGCCGAATCTGGTCTATTGCGTCGCTTACGGCACCGGCGAAGTGCTCGTACGCGGATTCAGCGACGGGCAAGTCATGACCCTCGCGAAGCGTGCGCCGAATCCCGCGGTGAACAAGGCGACCGAAGGAGGCGTCACGCAGGAGATCGCGTGGAACGTGACGGGTGACAAGGCTGAGTGCCTCGTCAACGGGAAGGTCGCCGTCAGCCTGCCGAAGGCGGACCTCGTCGGCCCCGGCAAGCTCGAGTCGACAGACGGCGTCTATGGGCTTCGCGTCGCGCACAACGTCGACGTCGTCGTCTCCGGTCTGAACAAGAAGTAGGGACGAACAAGAGACAGAATCAGGCGGCTTACGCCGGATGACGGAACGACAGAAGGACAAGGCGACGATCACGCCTGAAGGCGAGTCCCTCGAGCGCCGCATCGACGGCGTGATCGTCCGTCCGGCCCGGCCGATCGAAGACAAGCGGGGAGAAGTCACGGAGGTGTACCGCCCCTCATGGGCGTGCACCCCGACCCGCTCGTTTACGTCTACCAGACGACCCTGCGCCCGGTCGACACGCGAACTGCTTCACCGACCCACAAACACCTCAACCAGCTTGTGTTCAGCGAGCGGAACCGCGTCCCGTTGATCATTCCGCGCGGCGTCTATCACGCCGTATCGCACGACGGACTCCAGCCCACCGTCGGACACCCGCTGACCGGCGGCGAACAGGCCTTCGCGGTCGTCCCTCGAAAACAGGCGTGGTTTCGCGGATTTCATGCGGTCCGTCCGTTGCAGTACTGCCGCCATGCGTTACACCCGGCTTCTCGACGATCTGTTTCGAGACCTTCGGTACGGCCTTCGCGTTCTCATCCGTAGCCCACTCTTCACGCTGGTCGCGATCGCCTCGCTGGCGATAGGGATAGGCGGTGCGGCCTCGGTGTTCACCGTCATGAACGCCGTGCTCCTGCGGAGCCTGCCGGTGCCGAATCCGCAGCAGCTCGTCTCGGCCGAGAAGGTCGGCACGACGCAGCGGACCCCGCGATTCTCGTGGCCGCAGTTCGAAGACGCACGCCGCGAGTTGCAGGGACGGGCGGAGCTGGCGGCCTTCATCTATCCAAGCGCCATGAACGTCCGTACCGGCAGCGTGTCGTCGGCGGGCCCGAGCGAGCGCGCGCTGGTGCAGCTGGTGTCAGGGGAGTTTTTCAGCGTCCTGAAGCAGCAGCCGCAGGCCGGGCGGTTGCTGTCGCCATCCGACAACGAGACACTCGGGGCGCACCCGGTGGCGGTCATCAGCGACGCCTACTGGGGGCGCCAGTTCCGTCGCGCCGCAGACGCCGTCGGCAAGACGATCGTCATCAATGGCACGACCTTCATCGTCGTGGGCGTCGCCCAACAGCCGTTTTACGGAGCCATCGTGGCGCCGCGCAACCCCGAGATCTGGGTGCCGCTGATGATGCAGCCGGGGGTGCGGTACGCATCCAACGCGAGCAACTCGGGGGGCGATCCACGCAACCCGTGGCCGCCGCAGCGTGAGATCGAGTGGCTCAACGTCATCGGCCGCGTTCCCGACCGCAGCGAAGTTGCGCGGTCCGCTGCCGCATTGACCGTTCTGTACCAGCGCGACTCACGCAACAGCTCGAACTCTCCCGACGCCGCCGCGCTCAGCCGGATCGCGGCGCTGCGTGTCGCCCTTGAACCAGCCAAACGCGGCATCTCCGGATTCCGCAATGACCTGAACACTCCGCTGCTGGTTCTCCTCTCGATGGTCGGCGTGCTGCTGGCCATCGCCTGCGGCAACGTCGCGAGCCTGCTGATCAGCCGCGCGAACGCCCGCGACCGCGAGATCGCGATCCGCCTCTCCATCGGCGCCGGGCGAGGCCGGGTGGTCCGCCAGCTCCTGGCCGAAACGATGCTGATGGCATCGGTCGGCGGTGGCCTCGGCCTGCTGGCGGCAGCCTGGGGACGCGATCTGCTGCTGTCGATGTTCGCGCGCGGCGGCAGCTCGGTCATGGATATCGACACCAGCTTTGACTGGCGCGTTCTAGGGTTTGCGTTTGGCGTCACCGCGCTCACGGGGCTGCTGGCGGGGGTCGGGCCGGCCCTGCGCGGTACACGGGTGGCACTGGCGGACTCCCTGAAAGCGCAGGGGCGGAGTGCCGTCACCGACGGCGGGCGACGCGGTCAGTTGGTAGGCAAGACCCTGGTGACGGCGCAGATCGCGTTCTGCCTGCTGCTGCTCGTTCTCGCAGCGCTGTTCACGCGGAGCATGCAGTCACTGCTGCGGATCGACGTCGGCTACGACCGCGAGCAGATCCTCGTGGCGCGGATGGACGTCAGAAGCCTGGGTCATGCGGCGGCGGATCGCCAGGCGCTCTACAGCCGCATCCTGGAAAAGCTGTCGTCATTACCCGGCGTATCGTCGGCGAGTATGTCGCTGAACGGGCCGCTCGGCACGTCGCAGCGGACGAGCAGCCTCGGGGTCGAAGGGTACACGCCCGGACCCGACGAACAGCTCATGACCAACGAAGAGATCATCACCGACAAGTATTTCGAGACCGTCGGCCTGCGCATCGTCGAAGGCCGCGGCTTCCAGCCGGAAGACCGGGCGCCGGGCGCGCGGGCGAGCATCATCAATCACTCGATGGCGAAGCGATTCTTTCCGAACGGCGGAGCGCTCGGGAAGCGCTGGACGTACGGAGAGGATCTGAATCCGGATGCGCCGGTCATCGTCGGGATCGTGGAGGACGCCAAATACGTGAGCCTGCGCACCTCCTCGCCGAACATGATTTACCGGCTCGCCCCGTCCACGCCGGATGACGTGCTGGCGAACATGGAGGTACGCGTCTCGGTGCCGCCGTCGCAGCTGGTCGCGACGGTCCGCAGGGCGCTCGCCGAAACCGAGCCGGCCCTGCCTGTGTACGACGTGGTGCCGCTCGAAGATCGTCTCGCCCGCGGGATCGCGAACGACCGCATGATCGCCAGCCTCACGTCCGCCTTTGGTGGGGTCGCGCTGCTGCTGGCCTGCCTCGGCCTGTACGGCACCATCTCCTATGGCGTGACCCGTCGCATAACCGAGCTGGGCGTCCGTATGGCACTGGGCGCCGCTCGCCGCGACGTCCTGTGGCTCGTGATGCGGGAGGCGTCGGTGCTCGTTCTGACCGGCGCGGCCGTCGGCGTGCCGCTGGCGTACGCGGCGGGGCGGGGCGTGGGCTCGATGCTGTACGGGGTCCGTCCGGTCGATGCCGCGGCCTATCTCGTCGCCGCCGGCCTGCTCGTCCTCGTCGGGGGCATTGCCGCGCTGTTGCCTGCCCACCGAGCGTCCCGCATCGACCCGATGGTCGCCTTGCGCAGACTGCAATAGGAATATCTGTCGCCTACAGAGTAATCCTTTGACAGGCTTCTCCCGTCCAAGTGGACGTGAGTATCCTGCCGGATCCCCGCGAGAGGCTTCCTCTCCCGCCGCACGACTTCCATGTCCTCCTCACGCTGCTGGAGGGGCCGCGGCACGCGTATGGGTTGTGCACGGCCGCCGAAGAGGAGGCGCATACCGTACGGCTCGAGATCGGCTCGCTGTACCGCATCCTGGCACGTCTCACGGAACACGGGCTGATCGAGGACTTTGCCCCGCCGCGACACGCCGAGGGACACGCGGCGCGGCGACGTTATTACCGGATCACCCCGTTCGGACGGAGGGTGGCCGAAGCCGAGGCGCACCGCCTGGAAGCCGTCCTTCGCCACGCCCGCAAACAGAAGCTGCTGCCTTCGGGCGGGTCGCGGTGACGAACGTCCACCTCCTGCTTTTCCGCTCTCTTCTGTGGCTTTATCCCGGGCGGTTCAGACGGGCCTATGGCGAGGACATGGCGCTGCTGTTTGCGGAAAAGCTCGACCGGCAAGATGGGCTCGCCAGCCGCGCCCGATTCTGGCAGCGCACCGCTATCAACATTGCTGCGACCGCAGGGGCAGAGCGATGGGCATCGCTTCGGCCCCGGCAGAAAACACCGAACCACGACCAGATCAACGAGAGGGGACTCATGTCCGGACTAATCCAGGACGCGCGATATGCGCTCAGACTCCTGCGGCGCCAGCCATCGTTCTCCGTGTTCGTCGTGCTCACGCTGGCGATCGGCATCGGCGCCAACTCCGCTGTGTTCAGCGTCGTCAACGGGGTCGTTCTGAAGCCATTGCCGTTCGCCGAGTCGGAGCGGCTCGTGGCCATCTGGGGACGCTTCGATCCGGAGAGCGGATTCGACTTCCCGCAGTTCGTCCTGTCGAATCCCGAGTACGTGGATTATCGAAATCACTCGCGCGCCGTCAGCGAGATGTCGGCGTACGCCGTGCGCTCCGCAACCGTGGGCGCCCCGGGAGGGGATCCGGAGCGCGTCCCGTCAGCCACCGTGACGAGCAGTTTCTTTTCGCTGCTCCGGGTTCGACCGGCGCTCGGCCGCGCGTTCACTGAGGAGGAAGACACGCCCACGGGGGCCCAGGTCGTCGTGCTGTCGCACGGGTACTGGCAATCGCGATTCGGCGGCGATCCGTCGGTCCTCGGTCGCGTGATCGCGCTCAACGGCGTGCAGACGCACGTCATTGGCGTGATGCCGCGAACGTTCGCGTATCCCCGCGATAACACCCATCTCTGGGTGCCGATGCGGATCGATGCCGCCAATCCGGGGAACAGAAAGGGACACCGCCGTGACCTACGCGAAGGCGGGCGACAGCGCCCGGGCGTCCAGCCCGCGTTCGCGCCGCTGCGGACGGATCCGCGGTTTCTCGGCAGCTGGACTTAATTGCGAGGATTGGAAACGCTTCGGAGGCCCGTACCGGTGCGGGTTGTAACTCCTGCATCCATGCGCCCATCTTACACGTGCTATTGCGCGGGAAAACTATGAACTATGAACGACGAACGACGAACCATGAACTGGGGTTGACCGCTGATAGTTGAAATGGTGCGACTGGTCCCACGCCGGCGTCGTCCGTCCCAGACGGCTGGACACGCGGCCATCCGGAGGGCAGATAATGCCATCATGATGAACTACAAGACCTGCGCAGTCGTCGGTGCGATCGCTCTTTCGGCGGCGACGGCAACGGCTCAGCCCGCGGTGACGCCCGTGACCTTGAAGGCACCCGATGGCGTCGCGCTGAAAGCTACCTACTACTCACCCGGGAAGCCAGGCCCCGGCCTGATGCTTCTTCACCAGTGCAACAGTGACCGGTCCGCGTGGACCTCATTCGCGAAGAACGCGGCAGTGCGCGGCTATCACGTGATGGCGCTCGACTACCGTGGCTACGGCGAGAGCGAAGGGCAGCGGTTCAAGGATCCCCAGGTGCAGCAGTCCATCGTCGAGGACAAATGGCCCGGCGACGTCGACGCCGCGTTCACATGGTTCACCACGCAGGCAGGCGTCGACAAGAACCGCATCGGCGCCGCCGGTGCGAGCTGCGGCGTCAACCAGTCGGTGCTGCTGGCGAGCCGGCATTCCGAAGTGAAAAGCGTCGTGCTGCTGAGCGGCGGATTGACGCCCCCCGCCCGGACCTATCTGGGGAAATCCGAATGGCTGGCGGTGATGGCGTCGGCCAGCGACGACGACGGCGATACAGTCAACGCGATGCGGTGGCTCCTCGGATGGTCGCGGAACCCGAAGAACACGTTCGTGCAGTTCAAGGCCGCCGGCCACGGCACCGACATGTTTGCCGTCGAGAAGACCCTCGAACCGCAGATGCTCGACTGGTTCGAAGCGACGCTGCGCAATGCCCCCGCAAAACCTACGTCCACAACCACCTCCAGCAAGCCGTCGCCGATCGCCGACTTCTGGGCCGCGCTGGCAGAGCCCGGCGGCGTCGCGCGCGCGCAGTCCATCTACCAGGCCTCCAAGACCGCCGGCGGCAGCGTCATGCTCTTCCCCGAAGGTGAGCTCAACGCGTTCGGCTACCAGCTGCTGCAGGATGGACGCGGCAAGGAGGCAATCGTTGTGTTCCAGATGAACGTCGATGCGTATCCGCAGTCCGGGAACGTCTACGACAGCCTGTCGGACGCCTATCTCGCCGACGGCAACACCGTCGAGGCACTGAAGTACGCCGAGAAGGCGCTGGAGGTGCTGGCGACCGATACCAGGACGCCTGCCGAGTTCAAGCAGGCGGTCAAGGAGAGCGCTGAGAAGAAGGTCAAGGACTTGAAGAAATAGATTCCTGGGGCACGGCCGCTCCCTCGCAGAGGCATGGCGGGGGCTCCCGCTTCGCAGCGTGGAAAATCGGGCCCGCGCCGGCGGTTCTCGAGCAGAGGCCTCTCCTGTCGTGGACCTGCTGGAACGTTGTCAGCTCGAGAATCGGCAGACGGCTGTCCACGACGCGTAGCTCGCGGCGCAGCGTTTCGAGCATCGCCGACATCGCCGCCGCATCCCCCGACGTCGTCCTCACGTGCATGTTCATCGCCGAGCGGTAGTTGCGCCCGAAGGGCACGTAGACGTGGGAGTCCTGGTCCTGGTCGATGAGCGCTTCCTTCATGCCCAGGCGCAACGCCGACGACCTGCATCAGCTCCTGTCCTGGAGAATCTCAGCGCGGGGCCGACGCCGGCGATGAGCGTTGCGACCGCGACGAACGCGGACGTGGCGAGCATCACGTTCATGTCGGTTCCACCTACCTCACATAGAACGCGAGCCTCGGGAAGGCGAAGCGTCCGGCAGCGGCGTCGATGATGTTGATCTGACAGGCATAAAGCCCAGGTTTGAAGGAACCGGCGGGGATCTCGAACTGAAAGATCGCGGCCTTGCGGTCTTTCGCGTCCACGGCCACCCGTTCGACGACCGGCGTTTCGAAGACCTTCACCTTGCCGCGGTAGAAGGCGAGGCTGGTGCGCAGCTGCGGACCTCCTTCGACTTCCACTGGTTCATACACCTCGTAATAGAACAGCAGCTTCTGGTCCTTGCCGACGACGTGGGTGAGATTCGGGACGAGCTGAATGCCGTCTCTGACCAGCGGACTCTCCTGGCGGCCGCGCGCCGCGGGTTGCAGCTGGGTACTCAGCACGATGGAGCTGACCTTCACTGACGCCTGCTTCAATTCAGGAACAGCAAGTGCGGATTCGAAGGACCCGATCTTGCCCGTCCCGTTTTCCCGCACGATGACCTTGACGCCGAAGCGCCCCGGCGGCAGCGTCACACCCGACTGATAGAGCACCTGTTTACCCGCGAGCGTGGCGCCGGCGCCGGGAGGGAACTTCAGCGTTTCGCGCATGCGGCCGACCGGCCGCCCCTGTTCGTCGCTGACCACGCCCAGGACGTCGAGCGACACGCCCTCCTTCTCCGACGTCACAGGCACGGCATAGCCCGGCACCCCTACAGAGATCGGCACGTAGTAGCGGTCGGGGGCGAGACGGAAGAAGCCGCCGGTGACCATCACGGGGAGATCGGTGGAGGAGACGGGCGAGAACAGCTGCTCCTGCAGCTGCGTCTCGCGGTCGCCTCGGTTGGTATGGGCGAAGTCGCGCTCCGCGAAATACCCGGCGCGCGATTCGACCCGGAGGCCGTCGCCTTTCACGCGGACCTGGATCCGGCGAAATCGTCCGTCTCTTGCGGGATTGGTGCTGCTGTATCCGATCAGGTAATACGCGGAGATATCGCGGCGCACGCGCATGAACGCTTCGCCGACGTCGTTGGTGTCGGTGAACGCGCGTCCGCCGGTATCGGCGGCAAGCGATGTCAACGTGTCCTGCGACGCCGCCAGCCGTGAAAACTGCTGCGCGACGCCGCGACCGGAGAAGAGCGCCTGGCCGCGCCCGCTCGCCCGGCGCGCGTCGCCACCCGGCACGACCGCCTGGAGGCCCCGCGTATCGACGGGATAGATCGACACATGAGCGCGGACGGCGGAGTTGATGGCGGTCCGCAGTTCCACCTGGTTGTCCTGACCGCTGCGTTCCATCCCGGCGCTGAAGTAAAGGATCGCCTTCTTCTGCTCGAGCGGCGCCAGCGCGTCGGCGAGCGTCCTCAGCGCCCGGAGGCGGACGTCGTTGTTGAACAGGTCGACATCGCTCGTCTCGGCGGCGGCCGCTTCGGCTTCCGCCGCAGCTTCGTCGGTGGCCGCGGTGGACGCTTCGGCCGGGGGCGTGGCCGTCCCCTCCGTATAGCCGAGCCGCGCGAGCGTCTGCGTCACCTTTGCGCGATCGCCGGTGAAGTCCGTCAGGACCTCCAGCGTCGCGCTGACAGTGGCGACCGCGATCAGGTCGGCGGCGGTCATCTGCTCCGCGACATACTTGCTGGCGGCGTCGACGGCGCGTTGCACATCCTCGGGCTGCATGGAGCTGATGTCGAACAGGAGCACCATCAGCCGGCGCCCCGCGACGTCCTGCGAGGTCATGGGCTTGGGAGCCGCAGCCGCTGCCGTGTCCGCCATCCTCTCCTCGACGCCCGCCAGCAGCTCGGTCGCACCGGACGGCGGAGCAGCGGCGTCGGAGATTTCCTGGAAGGAGAAGCCGGATATGTCCTGCGCCTTGCCGTCCTCGCGCACTTCGAAGTCCGCGGCGGTCAAACCCTTGACGATGTTGCCGGAGCGGTCGCGAACGACGACGTCGACCGAGACGAGATCGCGTCCGCTACGAAATGTCGGCCGTGGTTGTTGTGGCTCAGGCCGTCTGCCTTCGACGATGCTGAGACCAGGGAATCCGGCCGCGCCGGCTCCGGTCAAGGTAACGGCGAGCACGCAGGCCAGCCCTCGCATCAAAACCGGAACCTGATGTTGGCTTGCATCGAGCGCATCGGACGGACCGAGAGCACTTGTCCGAAGGTCGGGGAGTTCACCACGGTATCGAGCGCGGAGTAATTGACCATGTTCAGCAGATTGGACGCGTTCAGCTGAAAGCTGAGCACCCGCGTGCGCCCCATCCGGAGGTCGCGCGAGAATTGGGCATCGAGCTGGCGGCTGCCGGGCCCGATGATCATGTTGCGCGAGGCGCTGCCGAACGCTCCCGTCGCGGGCACCGAGAAGGCACCGGTGTTGAAAAAAACGTCGATGGTCGGATCGTTCACGCGGATCGGTTCGCCGTTGTAATCCGCGCGCAGCGTCCCCGTCGTTCCACGGGCGACGTCGGCGGCCGCTCCCTGAATACGAGGCGTATACGGCGTGCCCGACTGCCACGTGAAGCTCGTCGAGACTCGCCAGTTCTCGAGGAGCTTCGCCCAGAAGCCGCCGTTGTTCAGCCACGGGCGATTCTGGCCGAACGGCAGCTCCGCGCTGACGTCCGCCGACAACTGATGCCGCCGGTCGAAACTCGAAAGGCCCCATTCGGCCGCGAGGTTTTGATCGTCCTGCGCGACCACCGTACCGCCCCCGCCAATGGTTGACGCGTTGTCCCGCGACTTCGCCAGCGTGTAGGTGGCGCCGAAGCCGAGGCCGCGCACGGGGCGACGCCTGGCGCGGAACGCAACGGCGTTGAGCTCCGACCCCCCTTCCGACGTCTGCCACAGAAACGGCTGCACGCCGTCAATGCGCAGGCCTTCGGGTCCGCGGTTGGGAGCGCGGACGATGTCGAGACTGCGGCCCCGTGTGTAGGTGTAGTTGGCGCCGAGGTTCCAGACCTCCCTGAAGTCGCGTGAGAGGTCCGCGTTCCACGTCTGCACGACGCCGAGCGCGTAATTCTTGTCAACCCCGTAACTGTTCGTCGTCGTCGACGGGGAGGGCGTGGTGAACGCCGTCGAGAGCGCCAGTGGCGCGAGGGCTGTGCCGAGGCGTGTGTCGGTGACCGCGAACGGGGGTTGTCCAACCATCTGGCGGGCGATGTTCGCGTAGGCGCCGGAGTTGTAGCTGATGCCGTAGCCGCCGCGCACGACTGTGGCGCGCGCGGCGCGCCACGCAAAACCGACACGCGGGGCGATGTTGTTCGTGTCGGCACGCAGCAGCGCTGCGGGGAACGCTCCGCTGAACGGTCCGGTCTGGCCGGAGAGAACGGGCGCGACCGCGGTAAAGTCCGGCGCCACGTCCAGGTTCACCATGCGGTCGTCACCTTCCGAGAACGGCCACAGCAACTCGTACCGGAGGCCCAGGTTGAAGGTCAGCGCCGCGTTCTTCCGCCAGTCGTCCTGCAGAAAGAGACTCATCGATCGGCCCTTCATCACGACATTGCCGGGGCCGTACTGGAGGGTTGCCTGCTGCGGCATGCCGAGCAGAAAGTCCGCGAAATCCAGTCCGCCGCCGCGGGCGGACGCCAACCCGCCGGACGAATAGAGACCGGTAAACACGAACGCCCCACGCGCGTTGGAGTCGGTGCGGCTGCTGGCGCGGTCCATCCGGAAGTCCCCGCCTGCGCGGAGCGTGTGATTCCGCCACGGGCGCGTCAACGTGTACGCGAGTGACACGCGTTGATCCTCACGTTCCGACGGCGCGACATCCCGGACGCTGGACAGACTCGAAAACGTCAGCGTCGGCACACCCCAGGCGAATGGATCGGCAGCCACGCCTGCGATACCAGCGTTGCCGGCGACATCCTCGACGAACGCATACTGGCCGCTCGACGCGTTGGATGTTCTCGAGAAGATGACGTTGACGTTATGAAGGTTGCGCCGGTGCGCGATGTTCAGCGCCAGCGGTACGGTGAGCGCGGAACCGCTGGTGCGGCCGCCGAGTGTGGGGAACAGGTTGTTCTGCTCGTTGTCGTTGCGCCTGTACTGCAGCTGCGCGTTCAGCGTCACGCTCGTGCGCTGCGGCTGATTGCCGCGTGCGCCGCGCCCCCCGGCGCCGCCGGCCCGCCCGCCGCCGCCACC
>JACDCA010000471.1 GCA_013694635.1 Acidobacteriota bacterium
ACGTCCGAGCGCGAGCGCCGGGCCGACGACGCCGAGCGCGAGCTGGTGCAGTGGAAGAAGGTCCGCTTCATGGCCGACAAGGTCGGCGACGAGTTCGACGGCTACGTGACCGGCGTCAGCGCGTTCGGTCTCTATATCGAGCTGGTCGAGCATTTCGTCGAGGGGATGGTCCACGTTTCGACGATGGCTGACGACTATTACCGCTTCATCGAGAAGTCCCACTTCCTGAAAGGTGAGCACACCGGGCGGGTGTATCGGCTCGGCGATCGAGTGCGCGTGCAGGTCATCAAGGTGGATATGGAGCGCCGGCAGGTGGATCTCGGGTTGTCCGAGATCCTGGAGCGCGTGCGCGAGTCGGAACAACATCGAGGTCCGCGCCGGAGCCGGGTGCAGCCGAAGCGTGAAGAACATCTTCGGGCCGCGGGTACGCACAAAGGTAAGGGCAAGCACAAGAAGCAGCGCGCCGGCAAACGCGAGCGCGCGGCGAAACGCGGCGCGTGAACATGCGATCGATCGTCGTCGGGACCGCGGGTCATATCGATCACGGAAAAAGCAGCCTCGTGCTCGCATTGACCGGCACGGATCCCGATCGATGGAAGGAAGAGAAAGACCGCGGCATCACCATCGACCTCGGGTTCGCGCACTTCGAGCACGAGGGTGTGAATGTCGCGTTCGTCGACGTCCCGGGGCACGAGAAGTTCGTGCGCAACATGCTCGCCGGAGCGGGCGGCATCGACGCCGTGATGCTGGTCGTCGCCGCAGACGAATCGGTCATGCCGCAGACCCGGGAGCATTTCGAGATCTGCAGGCTGTTGCAGGTGAAGGCCGGGCTCGTCGCCCTCACGAAGGCCGACCTCGTTGACGATGACACGGCGCAGCTGTGCAGACTGGAAGTCCGCGATCTGGTGAAAGGCTCCTTCCTCGAGGGGGCACCGGTCGTCGCTGTGTCGTCACGAACCGGCGCTGGCCTCGACGGGCTGCGCCGTGAGCTGGCGGCAACTGCCATGAAGGTTCCGCAACGGCCGGCGGACGGCGTGGCCCGCCTGCCGATCGACCGCGCATTTTCGATGCGGGGCTTCGGAACGGTCGTGACCGGGACGCTCGTGTCGGGCGCCGTTGAACCCGATGACACCCTGGCGCTCCTGCCGGCCGGCCGGACGACGAAGGTGCGCGGCATGCAGGTCCATGGACGTGCCGCCGATGCCGCGCGCGCCGGTCAGCGGACCGCGGTGAACGTGGCAGGGCTGGAAGTGGGCGACGTGTCGAGAGGGGATGTGTTGTGCGCGCCGGGCGCGTTCGAGCCGGGCCGCCGGGCCGATCTCCAGGTAGAGATGCTCGCGGCCGCGCCGCCGCTCAAACACGGATCGCGCGTTCGCTTTCATCAGGGCACCAGCGAGCTGCTGGGACGCGTATCGATTGCGCTGGATTCGCGCTACGTCCGGATCCGTTTCGAGAAGCCTGCAGTCTTGACCCGCGGCGACCGGTTCATCCTGCGGGCCTATTCACCTCCCGCCACGATCGGCGGCGGGACCGTGCTCGATCCACAGCCGCCGCGGGGGGCGGTGCGCACGTCGGCGGCGCGAGCGCGGTTCGACCGCCTCGCGGCTGACGTGACGCCGGGCGCGGCAGTCATGGCGTTCATCGAAGAGAAGGGGATCGCAGGTCTTCCCCGGGAGTCCCTGATCAGCCGCGCTGGGCTCAGCCCGTCTATATCCGCCGTGGTTGCCGGGGAACTTACCAGCACGGGCCAGGTCACCGCGGTGGGCAATTCTCTCGTGGCGTCATCAGTTGTCGACGAGCGAGCCGACGCCCTGGTGAAGACTGTCGCCGCCTACCACCAGGCGGAGCCACTTGCGCCCGGCATCGCGCGCGAGGAAGCAAGAACGCGGCTCTTCGAGCACGCCGCGCCGGACCTCTTCGAGCAGGTCGTCATGCGCCTCGAGTGCGAGGGGCGACTCGTCGCGCGCGACACGCTGGCGGCGGCCGGCCGCACGATGTCGTTGTCGGGCGACGAGACACGGGCGCGCGAGGCCCTGCAGTCCGCGTTCAAGGTGTCAGGGCTCGCGCCGCCCGATGCGCGCACCGCCGCCTCGGCGGCTGGTGTGGACGAGGCCGTGTCGGAACGCATGTTGAAGCTGCTGATACGCGAGAAGGTGCTCGTCCGTCTCGATCAGCTGCTGTTTCATGCTGATGCGCTCGAGCGGCTGAAGTCCGACGTCCGGGCGCGCAAGAGCGCCGGCGATCCACGGCTTGACGTCGCGGTCTTCAAGGAGCGCTACGGCATCTCGCGAAAGTTCGCGATTCCGCTGCTGGAGTACCTGGATCGGGAGAGGGTGACGAGGCGGGTAGGGGACGGCCGGGTAATTCTGTAGTTACGGCTCTTTTTCGCCCTTGTTCGCCTCCTTGAAATTGCGGATGCCCTTGCCGATCCCTTTTCCGATCTCCGGCAAACGGCTTGCTCCGAAGAGGACGATGATGATCACGAGGATGATGATGAGCTCGGGCATGCCGAGGCGACCGAACATGGCAACACATAGTATCACCGCCGCCCTCGCTGTGGTGGTGGTGCTGGCCGGCGGCGCGTCTGCCCAGTTCACATCGTCCACCACCGTCGTCGAGGTCTACGCCACCGTGACCGACGCCTCGGGGCGGCCGGTCCGGGGCTTGACGCAGGCGGATTTCGAGGTGATCGAGGACGGCGCACCGCAGACGGTCACGAACTTTGCCGCGGGAGACTTCCCGCTGCACGTCGCGCTGACGATCGACCGCAGCTTCAGCGTCGCCGGCCCGTCGCTCGAGGCCACCAAGCGGGCGGTGCGGGGCTTCCTGAGCGCGCTTCGTCCGACCGATGAGTCCGTGATCCTTGGCATCGGTAGCGAAGTGACCATCGTGGCGGATGCCTCCGTGCCGCGGGAACAGCAGGCCGCGGCCGTGCAGGCGCTCGACGCGTGGGGCACGACCAGGCTGCACGACGCGATCATCCAGGCGATCGATGCGACTGATGCCGCGCGTGGCCGCCGTGCGGTGATCATCCTGTCCGATGGCGACGATCGATACAGCGAGGCGCCGGCGGGAGCCGTACTCACCCGCGCCCGCCACGCGAACGTATTGATTTATCCGGTCGCGCTGTCAAAGACGCGGCCGGCGCTGTTCGCAGAGCTGTCGTCGGTGACCGGCGGCCGGTCGTTTCATGTGGGCGATCTGAACAAGCTGGACGCGACGCTGACGACAATTGCGTCAGAGCTCCGCGAGCAATACCTCCTCGGGTACTCCCCCTCGCGTCCGTTCGTCTCCGGCCGCGACGAGTGGCGGTCCATCATCGTGCGAGTGAAGAAACCAGGTTTGACCATCCGTGCCAGAGACGGTTACTACGTCAAATGAGGGAGTGACGCAGACTCTCGCTTCAACCCGATCAACTCCAGCATCAACCCGAGCTCCATCGTTCTGAGCAGCCGGGAGCGGAGGGAGCTATACGGCTGTTCGCCGGCGACGAGGTCCGCCATGACGGCGCGGATCTTTTCGCTCCGCTGCAGCGCCGAGATCAGCTGGCGCATGAAGACCGGACGGTAGAAGCGCGCCTTGATCCGCGCGGCCATCGTCAGCTCCGCGTAAATCGTGTCGCGAAGTCGTGCGGCGTAGCGTTGCGAGCTGTTCGATTCCCGCAGGCTGGCAGCCGCCGCGTCCGCGGACTCCAGCGCGAAGTAGATGCCTTCGCGCGTGATGGGATCGACAAGGCCGGCTGCGTCACCGATGAGCATCCACGAGTCCTCGGCCGGGCGCTCCCGCGCCAGGGCAGCGACACCGAGCGAGGGGATCGGCCAACTATACCGCTCGAGCGTCCCGCCCGGCGCATTCTGGTGGATCCACCGCTCGGCAATCGGCCTCAGCGTGTCGACGGTCGCGACGTCGGCTTGCGCGCAGATCCCAACGGCAAGATGGTCCGGACGCGGAAAGGACCACAGGTAGCCCTCGGGCGCGTCCTCGAACTCGATGTTGATGCGCGTTGCGGTCACGCCGCGAACGAAGTAGCCGCACGCGATCGAGAGGTCTTCCCGGTGGAAGGCCTGACCAACGCGCCTGCGGACGAAACTGTTCGCGCCGTCCGCGCCGACCAGCGACTGGGCGCGCAGCGTGCTCTCGCCTGCCGGGCCTCGGGACACTACCGTCCAACCACCGTCGCTGCGCGAAACCTCAACGACCCGTTCCTCGATCAGCGTGGCCCCTGCCGCACGCGCGCGCTCGACGAGATGCAAGTCGAAGTCGCGCCTTGCAAACACGCTGAGCGGCATGCGGCCTTTGCTCGCCATCAGGGGCAGTTCTACGCGCCGCCCGTCATACGCGAAGGTGGCCGACTCGATTCGAACCCCGGCAGTCCCGGCGGGTGCCGAACCGACGATCGCCAGCGCACGTCCGCTGACCC
>JACDCA010000475.1 GCA_013694635.1 Acidobacteriota bacterium
CTTCGACTCGCTTCGCTCGCTCGGGGCGGGCTCGCGTGGGACGCGCTGGCTTCGGGGTTTCCGGTGGACCGGGAGGGGTCGTCTTCTTTGGAATGCGCCGCCGCTTCGGTTCGGGTGTGTCGGGAGAGGTCTTCGGTTGCTTTTTCGGGGGCATCTATCTATCGGAGTGCGGGAGAGGTTTCTAAACTGCAAGTTTACCACCATAGGTCAGCTAGGAAGCGGGGCCTGATCGCCGTGCGCGAAGCGCACGCTCCCGGGCACGGCCGCGCTCGACCTCCCGGTCCGCTTCGGCGCGCTGAACCGCGGCGGTTGTAAAGCCAGACGTACGAGGCGCAGAAACGCCTCGACGCCAGGCTCGAAAAGCAGGTCCTCGTCGGCACGGATCGGCGGCTCGGGATCACGTTCGAGGGTTTCAACCTGATGAACGATGCGGCCATCACCGGCCGCAGCACGCGGTCCTCGTCGACGTCTTACTTCCAGCCCACCAGCCTCCAGGCTTCTAGGCGCTTCCGCATCGGCGCGATCTACCGCTTCCAATCGCCGATCACGCTGAAGGCCCCCTCTCCTTTCGGAGGGCGGGTTTTTCTTTTGTACGACACACGGGTGCGGGAAGCGGGGATTAAGGATGAGCAATTAAGAGATAACATCTTCCGGTGTCGTTTCCCGAACGCCCCGCCCCGCCGCAGCGCGCCGAAACGCGCGAGATCGTGGAGCTTCGTCGCCTGAAGGAGGAGCAACCAGACCTCGGGTCGGCCGTCGATCTGCAGATCGAGCTCCTGCAACTCCAGCGCAGAGTGCAATCGCGCGTGCCGCTGCCGTCGATCAAGCTTGAGACCGCGTATCTCAACTCGCGGCTCGCGGACGGCCCGATCCTCCAGTTCGATCACCTGCCCGTCGAGTGGAGCGACGTCCGGTTCTTACTCCGCGCCACCGCCGAGGCGATGCGCAAGCACGATGCCCTCGAGGATGGCGTCATGCGCCGGATCGACGCGCTGTGCCGGGATGCGTCGAAGCTGCCGGTGGTGATCCGATCGTGGTACGAGGCGACCCGGCCGGGGGCCGCCGTCATCGACGAGGACGGCGCCGGTCTGGAAGCCGTCCTGCAGCAGGCCATGAGGCCCGTCCTGATCCGTTGCGCCGACGCCGTGATGGCGAGAACCGATCTGGCCGCCTGGCACGGGCACATCTGTCCCCTCTGCGGCGGCGAGCCCGATCTGGCGGTGATCACCCCCTCGGCGGAGCGCTGGCTGATCTGCGGACGGTGCGCGGCCCGCTGGCGGTTTCACCAGATCTCGTGTCCGTTCTGCCTCAACGACGACCGCACGCAGATCACGTCGCTGGCGAGCCGCGACGGCACGTACCGCATCAATGCCTGCGACGTCTGCCAGCGCTACATCAAGGCGTACGATGCGCGGCGCTCCAGCCGTCCGGTGCTTCCGGCCGTGGATTCCATCGCGACCCTGCCGCTCGACGCGGCGGCGATCCAGCGGGGTTACCACTGAAAAGCAAAGGGCCGGCAGCTTTCGCTCCCGGCCCTGCTAATTACTAACGTGCCCCTGCCTCGATTACGGCTGCGGGACCTGCTGCTGTTCCTTGCGGAACAATTCAGTGGCTTTCTGCGACATCCAGGTGACCAGGTGCCGGGTCTCGTAGAAGCGGCCCGGGTTTGAGCGCGCGCCGAGGACGACGACCGCGACGGGGTTACCGGTCGGGAGCTTCAGGAGCGTTGCGAGACAGTAGCCCGCCTTGCTGATGAAGCCCGTCTTGCCGGCCATGACTTCGACGCCATCGCCGCCGAGGAGCCGGTTGGTGTTGTGAATATTGACCGTGCGGCGGCCGACCGCGGCGCTGTAGTTCTGCGTCCGCATGATCGGCGCCATGACTTCGTTGCCGGATGCGTAGGAAATGAGCCGCGACAGATCGTAGGCGGAGGAAATATTCGCCGGATTCAGACCCGACGGATCCGTGAAGGTCGTGCTCTCGAGGCCCAGCTCGATCGCCTTCTCGTTCATCCTCTCGACAAACGATGCGGTGCCGCCATGGGAAACGCGCGAGAGGGCCCGCGCCGCCGCGTTGTCTGACGCGATCAGCGTCAGGTGCAGCAGGTTGTTCAACGATACCCGTTCGTTGGCCCGCAGATACGTCGTCGACGCGGCATAGACGTCGCTGCGCTCGATCGTGGTCTCGGTTGAAAGATCCGGGGAATCCTCGAGAAACACCACCGCGGTCATGACCTTGGTGATGCTCGCGATGGAACGCTTGTCTTTCGCGTTCTCCTGCCAGAGGATCTCGCCGGTTTCAGGATTGAAAATGATGGCGGCCGCGGCGCGCACGTCCGGCACCTGCGCGCCGGTGATGGCGTCGGTCTTGTACCGCGGGGTCATCGCCTCACGGAGCCGAGCTACACGCACGGCTTCGCGGGCCTTGGCGGCCGCCCGCGCCCGCGCCAGACGCGCCTTTCGGGCGCGCGACGTGGAGGCGGAATAGGCTTTCTTGACCGGCGCCTTACGGGCCGAGACCGAACTGCGGGTGGTTTTCTTTCGTGTCTGCGGCGACGCCTCGGCCGTGACCGGCAGAGACACCGAGAGACCCAGCAACAGGGCCGCACACACACGAGCTACGTGCAGGGGACGAAGTAGGCGCACGAGTCCTCCGGGAACGACAGCGGCTGGCTGGGATTCAGCCGTTGTAGTGAATTTGGAACACGTGGAGTGTAACAGCAAAGTCCCTCCCATGCAACCACTTATGCGCCATGCGCAGTGGGAGTGTGGCTTGTTTACCACAGCGACGGTCGCCTGCGACGCCTGCTGGGTTGCTATTCAAGACACAGTCCACAACCGCTGTCGCGGATCCGGCTCATCTTCTCATCCTCATCGGCTCATTCGATCGGATAGGCCGAGGAACCGATAGACCGATGAGCCGATGATCTGTGGTACTTTTCGGGCCCGCGAGAGGCGGGAAACAGGGCGATGAGCGAGCGACAGGCGACGGAATATGCCGCGTTGAGGGAGACGATCCGCCAGCGCGGGACGGCCAGGATGGCCCTGGTGCCCCTGATCTTCATCGGCTGGGCGGCCACGGCGATCGCCACGGCGGCCATTATCACGGTCGCGATCAGCACACTCGTGCCGCTGCTCGTGCTGGTCGCCGGTTTCGAAACTGTATTCGCACTCCACATAAACGTCGAACGGATCGGAAGATACCTCCAGGTGTTCCACGAAGGGGACGACGGATGGGAGCAGGTCGCGATGACGTTCGGGCAGCGCTTTCGCGGGGCCGGGCCGGACCCTCTCTTTGCGCAGCTTTTCGTGTTCGGCATCTCGCTGAACTTCCTGCCGGTGGCACTCGGCGGAGAACTGCCGGAGATCCTCGTGCTCGCCGCGGTCCACCTCTTTGCGGTGTTTCGCATCCGTATGGCGCACGCGGCGTCCCGTAAGCAGCGCGCCGACGACCTTCAGCGCTTTCAAACCATCCGTGACGAAAGGCTCGCAACTCACTCCAAATGATTGGTGCGGAGGATTCAAGAACCGTGATGTTTTTGACACCCCGTCGCGAAGCCGTTCCACCGGGCGTGTCATAATCACGAGAAACGCGGCGCATTCAACGACATCCGCGTGTCGGGCGCACGTGTTTGGATCAGGTACGTCTATTGCTGAGCGTCGCTGTCGGGGGACGGTGATGATGAGTCTCGTAAGGCTTCTCGGGTTCAAGACGCTTGGCTGCGGCTGTGTCACGGGGCACTACCGCGAAGTGGCTACGAATCGAGAAGTCACGTACGTGGAAGAAAAAGGTCTGACCTGCGGCGAAACTGCGCACCGTCGAAACCACACGCTCGCGGGAGCGCGCGTGGGCTTCGGCGCGTTTGTCGCCAGGGCGTCCTAACTATCCAATCGGAGCGACCCCTTGTGGGGCCCGGGTTTCACGAGAGACCCGCGGCCCCATTTTTTTGTACATTGACGCTCATCATTGGTTACTAAGCCGCACACACTGCCCCCGGCTCACACGACTATCAGGAACGGCCGATCGACGCTCCGGTTCTACCTCGGAGACTGCGTGGAGGTGCTGAAGGCGCTGCCGCCGGCATCGGTCTCGATCCTGGTCACCTCCCCGCCCTACAACCTGGGGATCCGTTACCGCACCTACGCCGACGCGCTCCCGCGGGGGCGGTATCTCGAGTGGACCGGCGAATGGATCGCCGCAGCGCGGGGCGCGCTGCACGATAACGGGTCCCTCTTTCTGAACGTCGGCGCGAAGCCGACCGACCCGTGGACGGCGCTGGATGTCGCGCAGGCGGCCCGGCCGCACCTCGAGCTCCAGAACACCATCCACTGGGTCAAGTCGATTGCGATCGACCGGGAGGCCGGCGTCGGCGGGGACCTCGCGGTGGGTCACTACAAGCCGATCAACAGCGAGCGGTTCGTCAACGACTGCCACGAGTTCATCTTTCATTTCACGCCCACCGGGCGTACGCCGCTGGATCGCACCGCCATCGGCGTCCCCTACCAGGATGCTTCCAACGTCACCCGCTGGCGTGCGGCGGCGAGGAACGTCCGCTGCCGCGGCAACACCTGGTTCATTCCCTACGCGACGATCCAGAGCCGGGACAAGGACCGGCCGCATCCCGCGACGTTCCCTCCACGGATCCCCGAGTACTGCTTTCGCCTCCACGGCGTGGAGCGCATCGCCCTGGCGATGGACCCCTTCCTGGGCCTCGGCAGCAGCGCCGTCGCGGCCGCCCAGCTTGGACTGGACTTCATCGGCGTCGAAATGGACGCGCACTATCTCGCGGAAGCTGTCGCCCGCGTCAAAACCGCCATCGCGGGCGTTGACAAGCGTACAGAATAAAGCCCGGCTCTCGCTTTGGAGAGCCGGGCTTTCGATGAACCTGAGAGGCGATCGATCTAGTTGAAAGTGTAACGAAGGCTGAACATCACACGATAGACGTCCGGGATGCCGGCGGTCTGCTCGAAGGTGTTCTTGATCAACTCGGTCCCGTTCGCCGTCGTCACCGTCCGCAGCCGGTAGGCTGACCGTCCCTGTGAGTCGGTAGTGGGGTTGGTCAGTACCTGCCCAAAGATTGCCACCGTGCGCTGACCCGCTCCCCAGTCGCTGTTCAGAAGGTTGGTGAAGTTGTCGATATCAACCCGGAACTGGAACGCGTTCCGCTTGCCGAACAGGTTCACGAACGCATTCTGCGCGACGGCAAAGTCGAGGCGGTGGACCATGGGCAGCCACAGCGCTCCGCGCTCGGCGTACTGGCCGCGACGCGTACTCAGGTATTTGTCCTGTTTGATGTAGGCGTCCCACGCCGCCGCCTGCTCTGCCGGGGAAAACGTTCGACCGCCTGAAGAGAATGACGTGAAGTTCATCTCAGACTGGTCGCGCGCCACGTAGATCAGGTCGTTATTCCCATTATCGCCGTTCATGTCCGCCGCGAAGGTGTAACTGGCATTGCCGATGGTGCGGCTTTCCCAGAAGGCGGAGACCGTCGTGCCCCCCCAGCCGAAGTAGTCCTTCGTGTAGGCCGCGCCGATGAAGAAGCGATGCCCGGGCGCCTGCCCGGAGA
>JACDCA010000503.1 GCA_013694635.1 Acidobacteriota bacterium
CGTCGTCATGTCGTCGCTCGTGGTCGCGGAAATGACGCTCGCGGTCGTGCTCCTGGCCGGCGCCGGGGTCATGATCCGGAGCTTTCTGAACGTCTACACGACGCCGATCGGCTTCGACAAACAGAACCTGCTGACGATGCGGCTCAATACCGCGAGGTACTACGACGAGCTCGAGCCTCGACAAGCATTGCTGGCGAGGGTGGTCGAGAGTGTTGGCGCGATACCTGGTGTGCGGGCCGTCGTTGCTCGAACACCCGGTGCAGTTCGGCGGAGGCTCTTCCCCAGACCTGAAGGTCTCCGTCGCAGTCGGTGTGCTGGGAGACTACGCCGAGTCGATCGGCGCACCGCTTCGCACTGGTCGTCCGCTGAAGGCCGGCGAATGGGGCAGCCCGATCGGTACTGCAGCAGTCGTCAACGAGTCATTCGCCGCGCGTGCATGGCCGAAGGAGGATCCGCTCGACAAGCAGTTCCGATTCGTCGTCAACGGCAAACCGCAGCCCTGGCTCACCGTCGTCGGCGTCGTCGGTGATTTCGCGCAGCGCGAACGGACGATCCACCGGCCCCTGGCCTACGTTCCGTATTCGCAACTGCCGCACGCTGACGTGTCCGTCGTCATCCGCACCGCGGTTGCACCCGGCACGCTGATCGAGCCCGTCCGACGCGCGATGCGCACGCTCGATCCAGATCTACCGGTGATCGAACTGGATACGTTCGAGAACAGGTTCGTCAGCGACCATTGGCCCGCGCGGGTCTTCGGTTCGATGTTCACGATTTTCGGCGCCATCGCACTGCTCCTGGCAGGGATCGGCCTCTACGGAGTCACGCCCTACTCGGTCAGCCAGCGGTCGCATGAGATCGGCGTGCGGATGGCGCTCGGCGCCTCGGGCAGGAGCATTCTGTCGGAGATGCTCGCCGCCGGCGTGCGGCAGGTGCTGATCGGGCTCGTGATTGGCCTGGGAGGCGCCGCGGTGTTAACGCGGCTTCTCGAGGCTCAGCTCGTCGACGTCCCTCCGCACGATCCGCCGACGTTCATCGCCGTTGCAGGCATTCTGCTGACCATCGGCGTCATGGGCTGCCTCATCCCCGCGCGCCGCGCACTGCGGGTGAATCCCAGCGATGCGCTACGCCATGAATGAGCGCTTCGCGCGTCACAGCGAAGCGCGTATTTCCCAGAGGTCAGGGAACGCGGCTTTGCCGAGCGTCGTGCGCAGGTATTGCGCCCCGGCGGAGCCGCCGGTTCCGGGCTTCGCGCCGATGGTGCGTTCGACCATCTTGATGTGCCGGTAGCGCCACTCCTGCAGCCCCTCGTCGAGATCGACGAGACGCTCGCACAGTTCGCTCGTCTTCGGGTCCTTCCGGTAGACGTCGATCAGGATCCGTTGCACCTCGGGCGACGGCTCGATCGGGGCGGTCACGTCACGTGACAGCTGCTCGGGCGGCACGTCGTGCCCCTCGCGTTTGAGGTATTGAAGAAAGGCATCCCACAATGTCGGCGCGGCCCACCGGGCCTCGAGCCCGACGCGCGCACGCGAGTCGGCGGCAAACCGGTCGATCGCGGCGCGGGACTTGTTGCCCATCACGAACTCGAGCTGCCGGAACTGATCGGATTGGAATCCGCTCGCCGCCGCGAGACGGTTGCGAAACGTCAGGAACTCCAGCGGTGTCATCGTCTCCAGGATGTCGACCTGCGCGACCAGCACCTTCAGGATGGTGAGCACCCGCTTCAGCGTGTGCTGCGCTCTCATCGCATCGTCGTCGCGCAGCAACTGCATGACGCGATCGAGCTCGTGCAGCAGCACCTTGAACCACAGCTCGTAGACCTGGTGAATGGCGATGAAGAGGAGCTCGTCGTGCTCTTCAGAGCGTGGGCGCTGAAGGTCGAGCAGCTTGTCAACCTCCAGATAGCTGCCGTAGGTCACCGCCGGGGACTCGTTATCGCTCACCCGAGCCCCCTCGTCCGCGCTGCGCCGCACCGGTTCCGAGCTTCTCGATGCGGCGCGTTTTCATGTTGTAGACGTCCCCCGCCGAGAGCACAAAATATGGCTTCTCCCACGGCTGATACAGCCGAGTGTTGTCGTGCACTGCAACCTTCCATTTCCCAAGGACTTCGAAAGTATCGTGCCTGACGACGATCGCCGTGCCTTCCGACAGCCCTATGCCGAGCAGCTTCGGGAACTTCTGCATCACGGGGATCAGATGATCCCACCGGTTCCGCGTGTTGATGTGCTGATCGATTGCGGTGCCGCGAAGAAACCCGAACGCGTCCTGGTGTTCGGGTTCCAGCGTCAGCATCACGTCAGGCCCCGACGTGTCACCGCGCACGAGGTACTCCCCCTGGATCGTCGCCCCGGCGGAGGTGCCGCCGACCACACCGCCGCGCTCCAGCACCTCGTGGAACTCACGATACGTCAGCGTCTTCGCGTACGAATCGACGATGTTCCACTGCCGGCCACCGTTGAACCACACGGCATCAGCCGTCCGCAGGTCGCTGACGAACGCTTCCGTGTCGGCCACCCGGGGGTCGTGCGTGTGCAGCATCTTCACGTTCGTAATGCCGCGCTTCAGCCAGGGCTGAATCACGTCCTCTTCCGTGTAGGCCTGCAGCGTGCCGTCCGGACGGCGATTGCCGCCAGCCGTAGGGACGATGATGAACTTCTTCCCGGGGCCGCCGGCCAGCTCGATGAACTTCTCGACGATCCCGGTGCTCTCCATCGGCCCGCCGCCAACGATCACCAGCGTGCCCTTTGCCGGGCCGTACTCCGGGGCTGAACTCGTCTGTCGCGCGAGGGTGTGGGACGAGATGACGATGAGAACGGCGGCGATGGCAGCCCCTGTGCGCATGTGGACACTATAAACTTAACAATCGTCGGCTCACAGCCCTGAGGGGCTGAACTACGGCCGCCACAGCGCGTCAAATCCAGGCAGTCATCATGCTCAACTTCAAACTCGCCTTTCGTACTCTCTTTCGCGCCAAGTTCGTGACCGCGGTCGCGATCATCTCGCTGGCACTGGGCATCGGCGCCAATGCCGCGATCTTTTCGATCTTCAACCAGATGCTCTTGAGCGCGCTGCCGGTGCAGAAGCCGAAGGAGCTGGTCAACATTTCCGCGCCGGGCCCCAAGCCCGGATCGCAGTCGTGCAACCAGGCTGGGGATTGCGAATGGGTCTTCAGCTACGCGATGTTCCGAGACCTCGAGAAGATGCAGACGGTCTTCAACGGGGTTGCCGCCCACCGTCTGTTCGGTGCGAACCTGGCCTTCGGCGGGCAGACGATGACCGGTGAAGGCGTCCTGGTCTCGGGCAATTACTTTCCGCTCCTCGGGCTGCAGCCGGCGCTCGGGCGCCTCCTGAGCTCGAACGATGACCAGAAGGTCGGAGAATCTCCCGTCGTCGTGCTGAGCTATCCCTACTGGACGACTCGTTTCGGGCAGCGCGCCGACGTGATCAATCAGCAGATGATCGTCAACGGGCAATCGCTGACGATCGTGGGTGTCGCGCCGGCGAAGTTCGAGGGTACGACGCTCGGTTCCACGCCCGAGGTCTTCGTGCCGATCACGCTGCGGGGACTCATGGAACCCGGCTTCGAGGGCTGGGCAAACCGTCGCAGCTACTGGGCGTACGTCTTCGCGCGACTCAAGCCTGGCGTGTCGATCGAGCAGGCGGGCACGGGTCTCAACGTGCTGTATCGCGGGGTCGTCAACGACGTCGAAGCGCCGCTCCAGCGCGGGATGAGCGAGCAGACGATGACACGCTTCAGGGCCAGGCAGCTCCGGCTGGAGCCTGGCTTCCAGGGGCAGAGCTCCGTCCGGGCGGAAGCTGGTTCGCCGTTGAAAATGCTGCTCGGCGTTACCGGACTGGTACTGATCATCGCGTGCGCGAACATCGCGAACCTTCTGCTGGCGCGCGCCGCGAAACGCAGCGGTGAAATGGCGATCCGCCTCTCGATCGGCGCCAACCGCGCGCAACTGATTCGGCAGTTGCTGACCG
>JACDCA010000515.1 GCA_013694635.1 Acidobacteriota bacterium
GGCCGGCACCGCGGACCCCCCGCCGCTGATAACGATCTCTCCGGGTTCCCGCGGCACCTCGAACGTACCGGCGGGCGCGGTGGTCACGACGTCGCGACTGATCAGTCTGTACGACACGCTGTACGCCTGCTTCAGGAACGTGCCCTTCACGGCAAGCTCGCTGACGCGAAAGTCCTTCGCATCGATCAACACACGCGCCTCTGTGAGGTCCCAGACCGGATTCGATGCCGGAGCGCTCACCCGCGGCACGTCGATCCGGTACTGGCGTCCGTCCGCGGTTTCGACGACTTCGAGCAGCTGGTTGCCGCTCGCCTGCATCATCATGATCGACGCTTCCATGTGCAGCCGCTCCATCTCGGGGAGCGACGGCCCGATGTTCGCCGGCACGCTGACCTCGAAGCGATACACCTGCCCCTCCAGGTTGACCATCATGACGCGCCGGCCGGACGCCGGATCCTGCCCGATCGACGAAATCGGCTGCCTCCCGGGACCATAACTCGAGAAACGAAACCGTCCGGGGACGGAGTGGTCGAGAGCTTGGCGGACGTGATATGTGCCGTTGGCGTGATCGGGCATCAGGTCCTTCGGAACTCCGTCGAGCACCAGTTCGTACTCGAGAAGTTCGATGCCCGTCGCTGCCTGTGCGAGCCGGCTGGCCGATTGCGCGAGGATCTCCGACGCGGAGACCGCGCCGCGGTCCTGTTTCAGCATTGGAGCGACGAACACGAGGACGACCGCGATCGCAGCTGCGAGGCCTGCGGTTCCCCATGCGGCCGGCTGCCAGCGCCGGACCGCAGGCACCGGCCGCAGCCGCGTGGCGCCCCTGGACGTCGCCGACGCTGCCAATGCTGCCCCGACACGCTGCGAGACCGCCTGGGGCATCGCCGTCGCATTCATCGTTGATGCGAACGAGGCGGCCACCTGACGCCGCTCGATGACCTGCGCGCCGCACGCGGCGCAGGACGCCGCGTGGTCGCGGTCCGCCTGCGGTGACTGGCCGTCAGCGACGGCCTGAATCTGCGCGTTCGTAAGATGGCTCATAACGATCCCCTGTTCTAAATTCCGCCGTCCCTCTGCTCCACCGCTCTGTCGCACGCGCGAGGAGCTGGCTGACTGACGATTCCCTGATGCCTGCGGCGGCCGCGATCTCGCGATAGCTCAGCCCCTGGGCGCGAAGAGCGAGCAGCAGCCGGTCGCGATCCGACAGACCGCGGAGCGCTTCGCGAAGCGCCTTGTATCTCCCGTCTTCGTCCGGCAGCGGCGGCGGATCCACCGACGGCTCGGAGCCCGACGTCCACGGCAGCCACCGCATCCGCCGCCGCTGCCGATCGCGAGAGGCGTGCGCGGCGACCGTGAACAGCCATCCGCGCAGGTTCGCGGTATTCCCCCCAGAGCCCAGGTGCTGCACGAGTTTCATGAACGTCTCCTGCACGACATCCTCGGCGTCCTGGTGATGGCGGACGAGTACCAGCGCGAACCGATACACCGCGACGCCATGATCGCGGAACAGATCCCGCGCGTCTGGTTCGGCCGCGTTGCCGTCTGGATCCATATGGTCGCCAAGGGTATAACGCCCGGCGCGGCGCGATATGACGACACTGTTCGCGGGCGGTCAGGGCGTTGCGTTTCCGAACAGGGCGCGGAACACTCTTTCGTGTGTTTTCAGGCGATTACGGGCGGAACCCTGCTTGCTCTAGAGTCGACCTCCCGTCCTATCGCGGAGGTCCTGACGATCCGCTGAAGGCCTAGCGCTGGCAGACCGGACAGGAGAATGTCGACCGGCCGCCCTGCGCACCGCGCCGGATCGTTCCCGCGCAACCCTTTCGGGAACAAAGTTCGTCCTCCCGGTCATACACAAGGAACCGCTCGTCGCCATAGCGCCCCCGCGCCTGACGAGCGATCGCTTTCAGGAGGACGTGCTTGATCGCCTCGGTCAGCCGATGCGCCGCCTCGCGCGGGGCGCCGCCGGGCGTTGCGAGAATGGACGCCCTCCGTCGCGGCGACAACCGGGCCACGTGGAGCGCCTCGCTCGCATAGATGTTGCCCAACCCCGCGACGGCGCGCTGATCCAGCAGCGCGGCCTTGAGCGATGTCCGCTTACCAGCGCACGCGCGCGCCAACCCCGCCGCATCGAAGTCGTCCGACAGGGGTTCGGGGCCGAGCGCGCTCAATACCGGGTGGTGCTGCAGTTGGCCAGGGCGGATGAGGTCCATCACGCCGAAGCGCCGCGGGTCGTTGAATACGACCGAACGGCCTGACGACATGTGGAAGACGACGTGATCGTGCGAATCCCTGGCGCGCGGTCCTCGAAGCGTGCGTCCCTCGCGAACGACGCGAAATGATCCCGACATGCCCAGATGCATCAACAGCGTCTCGCCCGACGACAGTGACGCCAGCAGGTACTTTCCGCGCCTGGTGAGCGCGACGACCGTCTGACCG
>JACDCA010000516.1 GCA_013694635.1 Acidobacteriota bacterium
CTCGAGGACCAGGTGCGCGTCGGAGATGCCGCGGCGATCAACGGCACGGCAGGGGTCGTCGAATCCATCAACCTGAGAACGATCGTCCTGCGCGACGACGAAGGAACGGTTCACGTCTTTCCCAACGGCGGCATCAACACGCTGGCAAACCGCAGCAAGGAATACTCCTACTACGTGATCGACCTCAGTCTCTCATACGGCGAGAATCTGAAGCGGGTGTACGCGGTGCTGCGCACCGTCGGCGAGCAATTGCAGCGCGACGAGCGGTTCGGTCCGCTCATCCTCGAACCGCTGGAAATCATGGGCGTGGACGCGTTTGCCGACTGGTGGGTGCGGCTCCGGCTGCGGATCAAGACGGTCCCACTCCGGCAGTGGGACGTGGGGCGCGAGTTGCGGCGAAGAATTCTGATCGACTTCGAGGAGCACGGGATCGATATCCCGCCGCCGGCGCTGCGACCCGTCGTGGGGGGGACGGCTAGTAGCCCGACGCCGCCGGCGACGTCTTCTTCTGCCCCTGGGACTCCTGGACGATCTTGACGCCGGCGCTGGCGCCGACCCGGCTCGCGCCCGCGGCCACCATCGCCTTGAGCCCGTCCAGGTCGCGCACGCCCCCCGCCGCTTTCACGCCCATCTCCGCTCCCACGACGCGACGCATCAATGCGACGTCCGCGGCGGTCGCGCCGCCCGGGCCAAAGCCCGTGGAGGTCTTGACGAAATCGGCGCCCGCGGCTTTGCTCAGGGTCGATGCCGTCACCTTCTCCTCGTCGGTGAGCAGCGCCGCCTCGATGATGACCTTGCTGATCACGCCGCACTGCCGGCACGGATCGACGACGGCTTCGATGTCGCGCTCGACGGTGCGAAGGTCTCCCGACTTCAGAGCCCCGACATTGATGACCATGTCAATTTCGGTCGCGCCATCGTAGATGGCGCGGCGTGTTTCGTACTGCTTCACATCCGGGGTCGTTGCGCCGAGCGGAAAACCCACGACCGAACACACGCCGACGCCGCTCCCGCGAAGATTGGCGGCCGCGCGCGCCACCCAGGCGGGGTTCACGCACACGGTCGCGAAGTGGAACTCCGCCGCTTCGCGGCACAGCGTGTCGATTTCGTCGCGAGTGGCATCAGGCTTCAAGAGGGTGTGGTCGATCATGCCCGACACGCCCGCCGTGGCCCCCCCCGTGGCGTGAAGGCCCAGTCGCGTGGCGCCAGCGTCCACCACCGTGCGAAGCCGGTCGGGACAACAGTCGGAGCGAACGGCATGGCAGGCGCATGGTCCGGCCGACGCTGTGGCGCGCTGCGCCGCAACCACCTCTTCGGTGATCATCTCGACGAGCCGCTGGAGGTCCTGGGGATTCAGCACAGTCAGTCTGGATTCTGTTCGAGCCGGCGGATCTTCAGCAAGCGCCGGATATATCGTGCCTCGCGCATCGGTGTGCCGAGCCAGGTTTCCACGATCCGAACGGCCGTGTCCGTGTCGGGCAGAAGCGCAGACCCGAGCGTCAGGACATTCGCGCCGTTGTGTTCCCGCGAGTAGCGGGCGATCGTCTCGTCCGTGCACATCGCGGCGCGGATTCCGCGGACCTTGTTGGCCGCGATTGCGGAGCCGATGCCGGCACCATCGATCACGATCCCGGCGTCCGCTTCACCGCGCGCCACGACTTTCGCGACCGCGGCCGCGATGTCCGGATAATCCACCGGATCGGTCGTGTCGGTGCCCAGGTCCGTCACGGCGAGCCCGCGCCCGCGCAGGTGCTGCACGAGCGCCTTCTTCAACGCGATCCCGGTGTGGTCATTGCCGATCGCGACGCGCCGGATATCGGCGACGGGTGCAAGATCCGCCGGCAGGCTCGGGTCAGCGGCCCCAACCGGGAGGACCGTCACGCGCCGTGCCGCCAGCGTATCTCTCGCCAGCGGAGTAATGTGTCCCCCTTTCGCGAGCTCGACGCTCGCCCCGATGTCGATCACCCTCGCGTCCACCTCGGTGATGATGTCAAAACGCTTCATTTATTCATTCAGGACGGCGATATAGGGAAGGTTTCGGTACTTCTCGTCAAAGTCCAGTCCGTAGCCGACGACGAACCGGTCTTCAATCGTGAAGCCGATGTACTCGACCGGGACCTCCACCTTGCGGCGTGACGGCTTGCTCAGGAGGCACGCGGTCTTCAGACTCCGTGGCGCCCGCTGCCGCAGAACATCCTGCAGATACTTCAGCGTCAGCCCGGTATCGACGATGTCTTCGACGATGATGACGTGGCGATCCTCGAGACTGGTGTCAAGGTCCTTCTGAAAGCGAACCTCCCCGGATGACTTCGTGCCGGCGCCGTAGCTCGACACCGCAATGAAATCGACTGACACGCGGGTGGTCATCGACCGGATGAGATCCGCCATGAAGACGAACCCCCCCTTGAGGACGCCGACAAGGTGTATCTCCTCGCCGGCCGGATAGTCCCCCTCGATCTCCTGCGCGAGCTCCCGCACGCGGGACTGAATGGCCGACGATTCCAGCAACGCGTTCATCGAACGTTGATCCTCACTTCCCCACAGCCTCTCTGACCTTCGCCGCAAAGGCGTTGGCCTCCTTGATGACGTCGGGCTCGTTCAATGTCAGCATCTGGCGGTCGCGCATCAGGATCTTTCCGTTGACGATCGTGGTCGAGACGTCATCTCCCCGGGTGACGTAGACGAGATGCGACAACGGATCGTACATCGGCGTCTGTCGCGCGCCCGCGACGGATACGAGAATAAGGTCGGCGCGCTTGCCGGCTTCGAGTGAGCCGATCTGCCGGTCCATGCCGAGGGCCCTGGCGCCGTCGATCGTCGCCATTGCGAGCGCGGTCTTCGCCGGAAGCGTGCGCGGATCGTTGGTCGTCAGCTTGTGCAGGAACGCCGCCTGGCGCATTGCCTCGAACATATCCAGGTCGTTGTTGCTGGCGGCGCCGTCGGTTCCGAGTCCGACGGTCACGCCGGCGCGCTGGAGAGCCGGGACCTTCGCCACACCGCTCGCCAGCTTCATGTTGCTCTCCGGATTGTGCGAGACGCCGACCTTTCTGCGCGCGAGGATCTGGATGTCGGGCGCGCTGAGCCACACGCCGTGTGCCGCGAGACTGCGCGGCCCCCAGAATCCGATCGATTCAAGATAGCGCGTCGGCGACATCTTGTGCCGCGTCATCGCGGTCTTCGATTCGGCCGCGGTTTCCGACAGGTGGATCAGGACGGGGGCGCTGTACTTGTCCCCCATGGCTCTCACGGCCTTCAGCGTCGCCCGGTCCAACGTGTACATCGAATGGGGCGCGAGGGCCGGAACGATCAACTCATCATTCGCGAACTCCTTGAGGAACGCCTCGCTGCGGGTCAGTGCGTCGGCCGGAGTCTTCGCGTCGGCAACCGGGAACTGGATGACGGTCTGTCCGAGGACGCCGCGAAGCCCCGCCGCCTTCGTGACGCGCGCGACCTCCTCCTCGAAGTAGTACATGTCCGTATAGGTCGTCGTCCCCGACTGAATCATCTCGAGCGCCGCGAGCCGCGTGCCGGCGCGGACGAACTCCGGGGACACCGTTTTTGCCTCGGCGGGAAAGATGTACTTCTCGAGCCATTCCATCAGGGCCAGGTCGTCGGCAAGGCCGCGATACAACACCATCGGGGCGTGCGTGTGCGTGTTGACGAGGCCGGGGAGGATGATCTGTCCGCCGGCGTCGAGCGTTTCCTTCGCCGTATAGCGGGACGCGATTGCCTCGGCCGGTTCCACCGCGGTGATCTCGCGTCCCGTGATGGCGACCGCTCCGCGCGGCAGCACGCGTCCGGCGGGATCCATGGTCACGACAATCGCGTTGTAGACAATCAGGTCGACCGGCTGCGGGCCCTGGGATCCGGCAAGCGACACAAGTGCGGCAAACGACGCGTAGAGTGGGAAGCGCATGCGCCACGATTCTATCGTGGACCGATGAATGTATAGTGTCGGCGTGCCCGTCCATCTGGTCGAACATC
>JACDCA010000527.1 GCA_013694635.1 Acidobacteriota bacterium
CAGACGAAGTACCTGGACGAGGCGCTCCACGTCGATGCGCGGCACGAGCGCGTATCACCGCCGCTGCTCGGCTCGAAGATCCGCAACGACATGCTGCGGGAGTTTCTGGCGCCGCGGCCTGGCGAACTGGTCGTCGATCTCGGATGCGGAAGTGGACGCGCCCTGCTGTGGAACCGCGATCTCGGCGCAACGACGATGGGGATCGACATCAGTCCGTTCTTCTCGCACGACGCGCGGAAGGGCATCGATCTTCTGTTGGGGGATCTGCGCAAGCTGCCGTTTGCGGACAACACGTTCGACAAGGCCTGGTCGCTCGACGTCCTCGAGCATCTGTCACCCGACGCGCTGCACGGGATGCTCGCCGAGGCGAACCGCGTCCTCAAGCCGGGAGGCGGCCTCTTCGTCTACACCCACGTGAAGAAAAACGCACCGATCGCCGCGGGACTGAAGTGGATCAATCGCGCCGCGACACAACTGGAGCGGTGGGACCTGATCGACCTGCGCCAGGAACACCTCCGCAAATCGGATCATCTCAATCCGCTGCGCGACATCCCGCATCTCGAGAGTGTCGCGGCGGAGACCGGGTTCCGCATTGCGAAGATCCGGTTCTACACGCCGATCGTCGGCGGTTTCGTCGAGAACATCATGATGCGGATGGCGGAGCGCGCGATGGCGCGGCGCGCAGCGAAACGCATCACCGCGTCCGGCACCACGGCGCGGGGCGAGGTCGATGCCGCCGCCGTTCGTGAAGCACGAACCAGCGCCAAAGAACGGATCGCCAGGAGTCCGACGACGTATGCGGCGCTCAGGGGCCTGTCGCTGGTGATGAGGCTGGATCTGCTCTTGTTTGGAAAGGTTACGTCCGGGCCATTTTTCGCGTTGCTCGTCAAGGACGGTGTACGCCGATGACGTCGGCCTTCGGCTTACACGACGACACGACGACACGACGGCACGACACACTTTGGGTTGTCCTCGTCGTGCTCATGCGGCTGTGCCAGGCCGCAGGCAATTCGTCTCGAGCGTGCCGAGACAGCTGATGCGAATCCTCTACTGCGCGATCGACCAGATCGTCCCCGGGACCAAGGGTGGGTCGGTCCATGTCACGGCGGTGGCCGAGGGGCTGGCGGCGCTGGGCCACGAGGTCCATGTGCTCGTGACACCGGGTGACGGGTCGATGCCGGTGACGCACGGCGTGCACTGGATCCCGATGTCGCCGCCGCTCGGGTCGTCGAAGCTGCGGTGGCTCCGCCGCGGCGCCGTCCGTGAGCTGTCCGCGCGCATCCGGCCGGACGTCATCATGGAGCGCTACTACAACTTCGGTGGCGAAGGGATCCTCAGCGCGCGCGAGATCGGCGCGCGCGCGGTGCTCGAGGTGAACGCGCCGGTGATCGATCATCCCGGGTCGCCCAAAGCACTGGTGGACCGCGCGCTCGTCGTCCGGCCGATGCAGCGACGACGGGAGCGCATCTGCGCCGCGTCGGACCTGATCGTGACACCCAGCGCCGCGATCCTCCCGCCGGGAACACCGCGCGCGAAGGTGATCGAACTCGAATGGGGCGCCGATACCGATCGGTTTCACCCGGGCGCCGAGGGCCCGCTCCCGTTCATGCGGCCCCCGGGCGTGCTTGCGGTGTTCGCGGGGGCCTTTCGAAGCTGGCACGGCGCCGCGAACCTCGCCCGCGCGATCAGGGAGCTCGAAAGCCGCGGCCGAACGGACATCGGCGCGCTTTTCATCGGCGACGGGCCTGAGCTCGCCCGCGTCAAGACCGAAGCAGCGAACTCTGCCAACATAACCTTCACCGGCGCGATCGCGCACGACCGCATGCCGGCGTGTCTCGCCGCGGCCGACATCGGCGTCGCCCCCTTCGATCTTGGCGCGCACAAACCCCTCGCGCTCGGCTTCTACTGGTCCCCGCTGAAGATCTTCGAATACATGGCCGCCGGCCTGCCGGTCGTCGCGCCGGCGGCCGACCGGATCCCGCGTCTCGTCGAGGGAGGGGTCGAAGGATTGCTCTATCAGCCGGCGTCGCCGGTGGTGGGGCTCGCCGACGCGCTGGAACGTCTGACGGATGCGACACTGCGCAAGCGGCTCGGCGCCGCCGCCCGCGAGCGCGCCGTCCGCGACTACAGCTGGCGCGCGCACTGCGAAGCGCTGGCTCGGGCAATCCGAGGCGTCCAAGCACACCACAGAGGCCCGGAGATCACAGATTAAATTCTTAAACTAATAGTCTCTGTGTCTCCGTGCCTCTTGGTGAACTCTGCAAAATGTGCCTATGAACGTCCTGCTCGTCACTGACTCGTTCCCGCCGACGTGCGGCGGCAGCGGGTGGAGTACGTACGAGCTCGCGCGCGGGATGCGTGAGCGCGGGCACCAGGTGCTGGTCGTGAGTGCCGCTCCGGCGACGCGCGGGTCCGAGAGCGAGACCACGTACGACGGGTTCCGCGTGATCGAGTACCGGGTGTTCGCACCGCCGGTACCCGGGCTGCGCAACTACCTGAAGAACGAACGCACCTACCGCATCCTGAGCACGCGATTGCAGCGGTTGATTGCGGACGAGCGGATCGACATCGTGCACGGCCAGCACGTGATGTCGTGCGTCCCCGCAGTCGAGGCCGCGCAGCTGGCAGGCATCCCGTCGGTCTGCACCGTTCGCGATTACTGGCCGGTCTGCTACCGCTCGGACCTCCTGCACAGCCCGCGCGGCCTCGAACTGTGTCCCGGTTGCTCCCGCGCAGCGGGCATTCAGAGAGGACGCCCTCGCACCGGCGTCACCGGCCTCGCGATGACCATGGCGCGGATCTACCTCGAAGGCAACCTGCGGCGGAAGCAGACGGCGCTGATCAGTGCGGACGCGGTGATCGCCGTCAGCTCCAGGATCGCGGCGGATCTCAAGGCGCGTGCACCTGTGCTGGAGTGCGCACGCATCCAGGTCATTCCGAATCCAGTGAATACGGCTGCGGTGTGCGCTCGAGCGGCCGCCACGCCTCCAATTGCCGGCCCGTATGCGCTGTACGTCGGCAAGCTTGCGCCCAACAAGGGGACGTCGTATCTCGTGGAC
>JACDCA010000532.1 GCA_013694635.1 Acidobacteriota bacterium
GATGTTCACGAAATCGTGCCGAGATGATCACGAAAGTGTCACGGCGTCGGAAGATCCTGGCTGGTACGCGGCGAGCCCGGACGCTCCGTCGGCAACCGGAAGGGCACCGACAACGGTGCCAAGGGGCGTCAGGCTTGCGTTGTTCTCGATTCGAAAGGCGGCCACCGCGCCGGCGCCCCTGAGAAGGTTGTAAAGGAAGCGACCGTCCGCACTGAGGCTCAAATCGACGGGCTGGGTCGTATCCCCCTGAGAAGCGGCGCTGCCATTGAGCAGAGTGAGTGTCCCGTCGGGCGCGAAGCTGTAGCTGGAGATCGTGCCGCTGCCGAAGTTCGCCGTGAAGGCGAAGCGCCCATCCGGGGTAATCACCACCCAACAGATGTCCGTCTGGAAGTTTGGAACGGAAGCGCTGATGACTGTGATCGTCCCATCAGGATTCAATTGGTATGACGATGCCGCGGAGAGATTGGGCGCGGCATTGGAAGATTCAACCACTACCAATTTGTTGTCGTCGCGGAAGGCCAGGCTGAAGGGACGAAGACCGGCGGAGGCGTTTCGCAGCGGCATGGCGCTGGCGTAGCCGTCGGCTCCAACCGTGAATGCATCGATCGCATTCTCGGGTGTCAACAGCACGTTGGTCATCTTGTGCGTGACCAGGAGTATCCGGCCATCAGGACTGAATCTCACTTCGCCCGGAACGGCAATCGGTGAGCTGAGCGCCCGAAACGAATTCGGCAACTCGGTCAAGGTGCCGTCAGCATTGACCCTGAACCCCCGAATTCCGTTACCCGCAACCGAGCCGTTCAGGACGTAGAGCAGCTCACCGGAAAGCGTCAGGCTCAGAGGCTGGTCGCCGGCCTCTATGATCTGAAGGAACTTGAGGCGAGTACCATCGACCTCGAACACGGTCACGTTGTCGCTGCCGGGATTGACGGCATACAGGAAACGATTGTCGTGACTGAGTCGCAACGGGCCCTGGGTATCGGTATCGACCCCGATGCCGAGGCCGCGTGTCTTGCTGGTGGTGAGCAGCGTCAGCGTGCCGTCGCTGGCCCGGCTATAGGTGACGATCTCGTTACCGGCGGTTGCGTTGGTCATGGCGAACACCGCGCCGACCGCCTCGTGCTTGGACGCCCCTCGCCCATTGCCCTGGTTATGCTGCGACGCTGTCGGCGACCCCTTCGCGAAGGGTCCGTCCGATGCAAGAGCGGTCAGTCCGAGTGCCGCGACGATCGTCAAGATTCTGCTAGTCCAACGTGCGCAATTCATGCGTGAACCTCTTTTCTGCTGAGAACCACGGTAGCGGGCGGTTTCACGTCGGGGTCCCGGAACGGTCAAGAAAGTGTCACGTGCGACCGCGCAGCTGAAATCAGTGTCACTGTAGAGGCATGACTGCGCCGGCTTCTCGTCCGTCGGTCGGCTGGACCGAGGTCTTCGACAGCATCGAGATCGATGCGTTCGAAGAGCTGGCGCTTCTGGCAGGCGAGGTGTCGCGGGCTCCCATCGCGATGGTGACGCTGGTGGACGAGGACCGTCAGTGGTTCACATCCGTCACCGGCGCGGATATCTCCGCGGGTCCCTGGGAACAGACCTTCTGCGCCCACGCAATTCAGCAGCGAACCCCGTTTGTCGTGCCTGATGCAACGCGCGATTCGAGGTTTGCGACCAACCCGCTGGTGCAGTCGGCGCCCTACGTTCGTTTCTACGCCGGGGCCCCGCTGGTGGCCGGCACCAGCGTTGTCGGCACGCTGTGCGTCATGGATGTCGCTCCGCGCGGGCTCGAGGCGGATTCCGCCGTGGCTCTCCAGGCCCTGGCGCGACAAGTCGTGATGCAGCTCGAATTGCGCCGCCAGGCGCGTCAACTGGCGAGGCTGAACGAAGCCCTTGCGCTCGAGGCGATCGAACGGCGGCGGACAGAAGAGCGTCTGCGGGACAGCGAGCATGCCCTGCGCCGGTCGCAGAACGAGCTCCAGCAGATCGATGCGGACCGTCGCACACTGGTCGCCAATGTTTCACACGACCTGCGTACGCCGCTGACCGCGTTGCAGGGGTATCTCGATACCGTGCTGTTGAAAGGCGATGCTCTCCCGCCATCCGCCCAGCGTCACTACGTCGAGCAGGCCTCGGTTCAATCACGCCGGCTGGCGCGGCTGGTCTCGGACCTCTTTGAACTCGCTCAACTCGAGGACTGCCGGCTGGAGCTGAAGCCGGAGCGGTTCGAGCTGACCGAACTGATTTCCGACGTCGTCCAGGCATTCGCGCCCGCCGCCGAGGCCAGGTCGATCGTCATGGGTATCAGCGTTGCGGATCGCCCGATCGTCGTCGCGGGTGAAATACGCCTGATCGAGCGCGTGCTCGAGAATCTGCTGGACAACGCCATCCGATTCACGCCGGCGGGCGGCGAGGTGGGCGTTTCGTGCGCCCAGTCCGCCAACCTCGTGGCCGTGCGGGTGAAGGACACCGGTCCGGGCATCTCGATAGCGGACCAGGAGCGGCTTTTTGACAGGTTCTATCGCGGGTGTCAGCCCGTGGACGGCCCGACTACTACGGCCGGGCTGGGCCTCTCCATCACCAGACGCATCGTCGAGCTGCACGGCGGCGAAATCACCGTCGCGTCGAAAACTGGCAACGGCGCGGAATTCATTTTTGTGCTGCCTGTTTGCAATTGGATCGGGGCGTGACAGAAAAGTGAGAACTTCCCGCCGGCCCTGACAGGACCCTTGCATAGCATGGTTGCCATGGCCGACGCCTCTCTCCGTGCGCATCTACCCCAACCCGCCATTCGTGGCCAGGAACATTGGCGGACCGCCTACCGCAGGCCGGCCACGGATGACCGCACCGGTATGACGCCTCGC
>JACDCA010000533.1 GCA_013694635.1 Acidobacteriota bacterium
GAAGACTCGGTGATGCTGCGGCCTGGATATGCGGTGGAGTACGACTTCGTGCAGCCCACTGAGCTGCGCCCGTCGCTCGAGACCAAGCGTGTCAGCGGGTTGTTTCTTGCGGGCCAGATCAACGGGACGTCAGGCTACGAGGAGGCCGCGGCCCAGGGGCTGATCGCCGGCGCGAATGCGGCGCGCTCGGTCGAAGGGCTCTCTCCATTTGTGCTGCGTCGAAATGAGGCCTACATCGGGATTCTCGCCGACGACCTCACAACCCAAGGATGTCTGGAGCCTTACCGGATGTTTACCTCGCGGGCTGAGCACCGGCTGGCACTGCGGACTGACAACGCCGACCTGCGGCTCACGCCGCGCGGACGCGAAATCGGGCTGGTCGACAACGAACGCTGGGAACGGTTTGAGGGGCGTCTCGAGAGATTCGAACGCAACTGCGACCGTGTCCGTCGCTCTGTGGTGACGATGCCTGGATCGGGCCGGGTTCCCGCACCGCGCGCGCTGCAGCAACCGCAGATCAGGCTCTCAGATCTTGTATCGGCTGGAGAGATTGAGTTCGACAGCCCCGCGGCGCAATTGTCGTTCGATCTCGTGAGCGTCGAAACCGAGTTCAAGTACGAGGGTTACCTGCGGCGTCAGATGGTCTCGGTCGAGCGTCTCAAGAGACAGGAAGACCGGGCGATCCCTGGCGACTTCCCCTTCGCGACGATTCCAGGGCTATCCCGCGAAATGGTGCAACGGCTGAACGAAATCCGCCCCGGTACGATAGGCCAGGCATCTCGCATCCCCGGCGTGACTCCGGCCGCCGTCGCCGTCGTTGCTGCTTACATCGATCGCCTGTAAAAACCTGATAGGCTCGTCGTCGTGGCTCCGGTCGACTTCCGAACGCGACTCACCCGCAGGGCGTCCAGGGTCGGCCTGTTTCTGCCCGACGACCTCGCCGCTCGGCTCACCGTCTATTACGAGCTTCTCGAGCGGTGGAACCGCAAGATCAACCTGACCTCCCTCGACGATCCCGATCAGGCCATAGATCGGCTTCTCCTGGAGCCAGTGATCGCAGCGCGCCATCTCCCCCAGGGTGTGGGTCCTCTGGAGATCATGGATATTGGCTCAGGGGGTGGCTCCCCCGCTCTCCCGCTCGCTCTTGCAGGCGGTCCCCGCGTCTCGCTGACGATGGTCGAAGTGAAGACCCGGAAGTCGGCGTTCCTGCGAGACGCCGTCCGTCAGCTCGGCCTGTCGTCCGCTCGAGTCGAGAACGCACGGTTCGAGGAGCTTCTGGCCCTGCCGAATCTCCACGAGCGGTTCGATATCCTGTCGATCCGGGCGGTCCGGATCGAGCCGCGCGTCCTGATGACGCTGCAGGCTTTCTTGAAATCCGGCGCGCTGATCCTGCTCTTCCGCGGCCCGTCAGGCCCTGAGAAGTCCGCAGCGGTGATGCCTCCCCTCGAGTGGGTGACGACAGTCCCGCTGGTCGAAACGCTGAGAAGCCGGCTCAGCATTCTGCGTAAAGTCTCCACTTCAGCTTACGTTCCGATCCTGGGGAACTGAAACTAACGGATGTTCCACGTGGAACATTGACCCGCGGCGCCGGGACCGTTAGACTCGATTTTGACTTTCGTTTCGAAGTGGTCCCTAATATTAAGGTCAATTGACATAAATGCCGCGCGTCTTCTCCGTAGCCAACCAGAAGGGTGGGGTTGGCAAAACAACCACCGCCATCAATCTCGCCGCCTCTCTGGCGCTTGTCGGCCAGCGCGTCCTGCTGATCGACATGGATCCGCAGGCGAACCTCACGAGCGGCGTCGGCCTGAAAGGGCAGTCGGCACCGGGCGGCACCATCTACGACGCGCTGACAGGCGACGATCCGGACGCCTCGTCGTTCGTGATTGCCACGCAGCTCGCCGGCCTGTCGCTGATCCCCGCGGACCGGAACCTGACCGGCGCCGAGATCGACCTGGTCACGCTCGACCAGCGCGAATCGCGACTGCGCCGCCTGACCGCTGCGCTGCGGGATCGTTTCGATTTCATCTTCATCGACACGCCCCCCTCGCTCGGGCTCCTCACGTTGAACACCCTGGTGGCCGCCGACGCCGTACTGATTCCACTCAACTGCGAGTACTTCGCACTCGAAGGCATCGCCGATCTCGTTGCGACGCTGCAGCGCGTTCGCGCCGCCTACAACCCGCAGCTCGAGACAGCTGGCGTCGTGCTGACGATGTATGACGAACGCACGAACCTGGGCCAGCAGGTCGCCCGCGACATCCGCGAGTTTTTCAAGGACCTGGTGTACGTGACGGTGATCCCACGCAACATCCGCCTCGGGGAGGCACCGAGCCACGGCCTGCCGGCCGTGCTCTACGACGAGCGATCGCGCGGTGCCGAGGCCTATGTCGCGCTTGCGCGTGAATTCCTCGCACGCGAGGCGGCCCCTGCCGCGCCGGAGCAACTCAATGGCTGACAAACGTCCCGCACTCGGCCGCGGGCTCTCCGCCCTCATCCCCGAGGCGCCGAAGCCGCCGGTGTCATCCGAGCGCGCCCTCGACATCGACATCGACCTCCTGCGACCGAATCGATTTCAGCCGCGGACGACAATGGACGATGCGGGGATCGAGGATCTCGCGAAGTCCATCAAGTCCAACGGCATCATCCAGCCGATCGTCGTGAGGAAGGCGGAGGACGGCTACGAAATCGTCGCTGGCGAACGGCGCTGGCGCGCGTCCCAGCGTGCGGGACTGCTCAAAGTTCCGGTCGTCGTGCGCGACATTCCCGAGGAGCGGATGCTGGCCGCGGCGCTGATCGAAAACGTCCAGCGTGAGGATCTGAATCCCATCGAGGAAGCGCAGGCGTACCGCCGCCTCGCCGACGATTACCAGCTCACACAGGAACAGATCGCGGACGCGGTGGGGAAGGACCGGTCCTCCGTGGCGAACTACCTCCGCTTGCTGCGGCTGCCGGCGGAAGTGCGCAACAACGTCGGATCCGGCGCGTTGTCGATGGGACACGCGCGCGCCTTGCTGTCGCTGACCGATGAAGCGGCCCAGCTCCGCGTATCGCGCGACATCGTCACGCGCAATCTCTCGGTGCGCGAGACGGAATCGATCGTCAAGAAGCCGCCGATGTCCGACGTGCCGCGCGAGGCGCCGCAGAAGGACGTCCATACGCGTGCGGCCGAAGACAAGCTGCGCTTCGCGCTGGGCACGCGCGTGCGGATCAACCGAAAAGGAAAGGGAGGTCGAATCGAGATCGATTTTCAGAACGAAGACGAGTTGAATCGGCTGTACGAGCAATTAACGGGTAGAAAGTAGTCGCGAGGGAAACGGAGCGGGGCGCAGGGGCCCCCGCGAGTGGAGCGAGCGAAGGGGGTCCGGGGGAAGCGCCCGAGACTCGCGGCATCGAAGGGGCGATATTCCCCCGGACAAGAAAGAAAATGAAAAAGCTTACTGATTACTCCTCCTGCGCCGGTTGAGCGAGCAAGCTCGCCGCTGGTGAGCTCGCCCAGGTCCTGGGCGCATTGCCCGCGCATGCAGACGACCGGGTCCTGGTTGACTACCGGACATCGGACGATGCGGGTGTGTACAGGCTCGATGAAAATCGCGCCCTCGTGCAGACGGTCGATTTTTTCACACCGATTGTCGACGACCCGTTCGTGTACGGACAGATCGCGGCGGCAAACGCCCTGAGCGACGTGTATGCCATGGGTGGACGGCCGCTGACGGCGCTTGCGATCGCAGGTTTTCCGAAGGACGCAGACCGGAGTCTTCTGCCGCTGATTTTCTCCGGCGGTCTCGATAAGCTTCGTGAAGCCGGTGTTGCGTTGCTCGGCGGCCACACGGTTCAGGACCAGGAGATCAAGTTCGGGTACGCCGTGACCGGAGAGGTCGATCCCCGCCGGATGCTCACCAACGCCGGCGCGCGGGAGGGGGATGCGCTCATCCTGACGAAACCGATCGGTACCGGCATCATCGCAACCGCGCTGAAGTTCGATCGTGCTCCGCACGCGGCGATCGCCGCGGCAATTGCGTCCATGACGACCCTGAACAAGGCCGCCGCCGACGTCCTCGACTCCTGGGTCGACGGCCGGGCGCACGCCTGCACCGACATAACCGGGTTTGGTTTGATCGGCCATGCGTCCGAAATGGCCGCCGCCAGCGGATGCACGCTCGAGATCGATGCCGGGGCAGTTCCATTACTGGAGGGTGCGCTCGAGCTGGCGAGGGGCAACGTTCCGGGCGGGGGGCGGACGAATCGCCAGCATTTCGCGGCGCAGGTGGCGTTCGCGAGTCCAGTGACCGAGGATCTCGGGGAGCTGCTGTTCGACCCGCAGACGTCGGGGGGGCTCCTGATCTCGCTCCGCGCCGATGCGGCCCAGCCCGCGGTCCTCGCGCTGACAGCCGCCGGGTGCCCGGCGGCGATCATCGGGAGGGTGACGCCCGCCGGCAATTCCTTGATCGTGGTGCGCTGACGGCCAAAGCCCTTGTTTTCCTTGATTTTCAGGCGACTTTGTGACGCGGCGGTACAAGCGTGCCGTTGCGCGAGCCTCCGCCGGAATGGTATAAATTGACGTTTTGTGCCGCGCGCGAATGCGCGGCCGACGCGCCTGCTCTCGAACTCCCGGAGGTTCCGTGATCCCGGATCTGTCGGTGGCCTGGGTCATTTTTTTCGTCCTGCTGCTCACGGTGATCGTGGATCGGCTGCTGTTGCGGCCCGTGTTGCGCGTGCTCGCCGCGCGTGAGGATGCCATTCGATCGGCGCGCGAACTGGCGGAGCGCTCGTCCAGCGAGGCGCGTGCCGCGGGCGCGGAGTTCGACCGCAAGACCACCGCCGCACGCGCGGAGATCTACAAGCAGATGGACGAGATGCGCCGGGTGGCGCTCGGCGAGCGGGCCGAGATCGTGGCGCAAACGCGCGCCGAGGCGGACGCCGAAGTCGCCGCCGCGTCGGAGCGCTTGAAAGCCGAGACTGAAAACGCACGCCGCAGGCTCGAAGCAGACGCCGATGCGCTCGGCGGCATCGTTGCCGAGCGGATCCTCGGCCGCAAGGTGTCCTGAATCCCGATGAGAGTGCCGCGTTTCCTCGCAACAGTCTGGCTGCTGTGTGCGCTTGCCGTTGCCGTTCCGGCGTTTGCGCAGGAGCATGCGCCGGCGGCTCAGCCCGACCAGGCGTCACCGAAACAGCAGGGGGCGCAGCCCGCGCACCCACCGGCAGCGGCCGAGGACCACGGCGAAGCCGCGGACGACCACGCGAATCCCGTGGTGTCGATGATCGCGCGACTCTTCAACTTTGCCGTCCTCGTCGGCGCGCTCGTGTACTTCCTGCGGGCGCCGATAGCCGGGTACCTGGCCTCGCGCGAAACGCAGATCCGGCAGGATCTCGTCACCGCCGCGGAGATGCGGACCGCGGCAGCGGCGCAGCTCGCCGAGATCGACCGGAAGATGGCGGCACTGCCCGGGGAGATCGACACGTTACGCCAGCAGGGAGCCGAGGACGTCAAAGCCGAGCAGGCCCGCATTTCGGCGGCCGCGGTACAGGAACGGGAGCGCCTGCTCGATCAGACCCGCCGCGACATCGAGATGCGGCTCCGGATCGCAAAACGGGAGCTGACCGAGCACGCCGCGCAACTGGCGGTCCAGGTTGCCGAACAGCGGATCAAGCGGTCCATTACGCCCGAAGACCAGATCCGGCTCGTCGACCGCTATGCCTCGCAGCTGAGGGACGCGCGATGACGAGCCGCGGCGCCGCCGTTCGCTACGCCCGTGCGCTCTTCGACGTCGCGCAGAAGGAAGCAAACATCGAGGATGTGGGACGCGAGGTGAGCGCCTTCGCGTCCGTCGTTGCCGGTCACGAGCTGCTGTCGCGTGTCTTGAGCAATCCCGTCGTCCCGGCGCCCCGCAAGCGCGCGGTGGTTCAGGATCTGCTGGCGCGCAGCGGCACCGTGTCGCCGGTCGTGTCGAAGCTGCTGCTCCTGCTGGCGGAGCGCGATCGTCTCGTGCTGCTGCCGGAGATCGACCGGGCGTACCAGGCGCGGCTGATGGACCACGCGGACATCGTGCGCGCCGAATTGACGACCGCGGTGGCGCTGCCCGAGGAGCGGGTGGCCGAGCTGCGCAACGGGCTGGCGACCGTCACGGGACGCCAGGTGCAGCTCGAGACGAAGGTCAACCCGGCGATTATCGGCGGCGCTGTCGCGCGCATCGGCAGCACCGTGTACGACGGCAGCATCACGACGCAGCTGCAGAAGGTAAAGGAACGACTGTCGAGCGTCTCGGAGTAAGCCGGCCTCCCGGGCCCGGCGAGAACCAATCAAGATGAACATACGAGCAGAGGAAATCTCCAAGATCATTCGAGACCAGATCGGCAGCTACGCCGTCGACGTGGACGTCGCGGAAGTCGGCACGATCGTCTCGATCGGTGACGGTATCGCGCGCGTCCATGGCGTCGAGAACACGATGGCCGGAGAGATGCTCGAGTTCCCGGACGGCATCTTCGGCATCGCGCTGAACCTGGAAGAGGAGAGCGTGGGCGCCGTGTTACTCGGTGACTTCACCGGCATCCGCGAAGGGGATACGGTCAAGCGCACCGGCCGCATCATCTCGGTGCCCGTCGGCGAGGAGCTCGTCGGCCGCGTCGTCAACGCGCTCGGCCAGCCGATCGACGGCAAGGGACCGATCGTCACCAAGCAGTTCTCCGAGATCGAGCGCATCGCCCCGGGCGTCGTCGACCGGCAGCCGGTCAAGGAACCGCTGCAGACCGGGCTCAAGGCGATCGACGCCATGGTCCCGATCGGGCGCGGCCAGCGCGAGTTGATCATCGGCGACCGGCAGACCGGGAAGACCGCGGTGGCGGTCGACGCGATCATCAACCAGAGAGGGAAGGACGTCATCTGCATCTACAACGCGATCGGGCAGAAGCAGTCCACGATCGCGCAGGTGGTGCGGACGCTCGACGAAGCGGGCGCGATGGAATTCACCATCGTCGTCGCTGCCGGCGCCTCCGATCCCGCGCCGCTCCTTTACATCAGCCCGTACTCCGCGTGCACGATGGGGGAGTACTTCCGCGACAGCGACCGCCACGCTCTGATCATTTACGACGACCTGTCAAAGCACGCCCAGGCGTACCGCGAAATCTCGCTGCTGCTGCGCCGCCCGCCCGGCCGCGAGGCGTATCCGGGAGACGTCTTCTATCTGCACTCGCGCCTCCTCGAGCGCGCTGCGAAGCTGAACAAGGAGAAAGGGGGCGGGTCGCTGACGGCTCTCCCGATCATCGAGACGCAGGCGGGTGACCTGTCCGCGTACATCCCGACCAACGTCATCTCGATCACCGATGGGCAGATCTTCCTGGAGAGCGACCTGTTCCACCAGGGCGTGCGTCCGGCCATCAACGTCGGCAACTCGGTGTCGCGCGTCGGCGGATCGGCGCAGATCAAGGCCATGCGGCAGGTCGCCGGGTCGCTGCGGCTCGATCTCGCGCAGTACCGCGAGCTCGCCGCCTTCGCGCAGTTTGGTTCCGACCTGGATAAGCAGACGCTCAACCAGTTGAACCGCGGCAAGCGGCTCGTCGAGATCCTCAAGCAGCCGCAGTATCAGCCGCTGGCCGTGGAACAGCAGGTCATCGTGATCTATGCGGCCACCAACGGCTTCCTCGACAGCGTCGCGATCGAAGACGTCCGGGAGTACGAGCTGCAGCTGTTCAAGTTCCTCGAGACCCGCAGGCCCCAGCTGCTTTCTTCGCTCGCCGAGAAAAAGCAGATCGACGACAGCCTCAAGAGCGAGTTGAACCAGTCGCTGAAGGAGTTCGGCGAGGCGTTCGCAGCGGGCAGAAAAGCGGCGGTGGCGTAGGCAATGCCGTCTCTTCTCGACATCAGACGGCGCATTCGCGCGGTCAAGTCGACGCAGCAGATCACGAAGGCGATGAAGATGGTCGCGGCCTCGAAGCTGCGCCGGGCGCAGGAGCGGACGCAGCAGGCGCGTCCGTTCGCCACGCAGATGCTGCGCGTCCTCAACAGCCTCGCGACGCGCGTGGACCCGGCGTTGCACCCGTTGCTCGACGAGCGGGCGACGCAGAAGGCTGGCGGACGAGTGCTGTTGTTCGTCATCACCGCCGACCGGGGCCTGTGCGGCAGCTTCAACACGAACGTGATCAAGTCGTCGGGGCAGTTCATCACCGAGAATCCCGGACGGCAGGTGGCGCTTGGCCTGGTGGGCCGCCGCGGGCGCGATTACTTCGCGCGGCGCGGCTTCGAGGTTCGCTACGAGCAGGTGAACCTCTTCGCGTCGGTGAAGTTCGAGGACGCGCAGTCGATCGCGCGTGCGGGGATGGACGCCTTCCTCAACGGCGAAGTCGACGGCGTGTATCTCGTCTACAACGAATTCAAATCGGTGATGGTGCAGCGGGTCGTCATCGAGCGGCTGCTGCCGATCCCGCGTCTGGAACTTCAAGGTCCGGACGGCACGGCCGCGCCGACCGAGTACTTGTACGAGCCGGAACCGACGCAGCTGTTCGAGCACCTGATCCCGACCCACGTGGAGGTCCAGGTGTTTCGCGCGCTGCTCGAATCGAATGCCGCCTTTTTCGCGGCGCAGATGACGGCGATGGATGCCGCAACGCGCAACTCCGGCGACATGATCGAGAGCCTCACGCTCTATATGAACAAGGTGCGCCAGGCCGCGATCACGCGCGAGATCATAGAAGTCGTGTCGGGCGCGCAGGCGCTGTAGCGCTGTCAGCGATCAGCTCTCAGCTGTCAGCGAAGATTGAGTAGTGTCTGGCTGAAAGCTGTCAGCTGACAGCCGAAAGCTTCAAGGAACAGCATGGCAACCGCAGCACCAGCAGCACAGAAGATCGGCAAGGTCGTCCAGATTATCGGCCCGGTCGTCGACATCGAGTTCGAGGGGGGGCACCTCCCCGAGATCTACAACGCCGTACGCATCGCCAACGCGGGCAAGGGTGGAACCCAGATCGATGTCATCTGCGAAGTCGAGCAGCACCTGGGTGAGAACCGGGTGCGGACGGTCGCGATGAAGCCCACCGACGGCATGCAGCGTGGCATGGAGGCCATCGATACCGGGTCGCCCATCACGATGCCCGTCGGCCCCGCCACGCTCGGACGCGTGATGAACGTCCTTGGCGAGCCGGTTGACTTCCCGGACCGCCCGGTGAATTCGGCCGAGCGCTGGTCGATCCATCGCCACGCGCCCTCGATGGAGGACCAGTCCACCGAGCTGCAGATGTTCGAGACCGGGATCAAGGTCGTGGATCTGCTCGAGCCGTACCTGCGGGGCGGCAAGATCGGGTTGTTCGGCGGCGCCGGCGTCGGCAAGACGGTCATCATCCAGGAGCTGATTCACAACGTCGCCATGAAGCACGGCGGCGTGTCGGTGTTCGCCGGCGTCGGCGAACGCACGCGTGAAGGCAATGACCTCTGGCTAGAGTTCCAGGAGTCGGGCGTCATCAACATGGAGGAGCCCGAGAAATCGCGCGCCGCGCTGGTCTATGGACAGATGACCGAGCCGCCAGGTGCGCGGCTGCGGGTGGCCTTGAGCGGGCTCACGGTCGCCGAGTACTTCCGCGACGCCGAAAACAAGGACGTGCTGCTCTTCGTCGACAACATCTTCCGGTTCACGCAGGCCGGATCCGAGGTGTCGGCGCTGCTCGGCCGGATGCCGTCGGCCGTCGGGTACCAGCCGACCCTCCTCACCGAGATGGGTGAGCTGCAGGAGCGCATCACGTCCACGAAGAAAGGGTCGATCACGTCGGTGCAGGCGATCTACGTGCCTGCCGACGACTACACGGACCCCGCGCCGGCGACAACCTTCG
>JACDCA010000535.1 GCA_013694635.1 Acidobacteriota bacterium
CGCAGGTCGCACGTCGCACGTATAGAATCCGTGCGGGAGGATTCATGGTGCGGACGTCGGCTGTTGCCAGGTACTTGTTGGTTGGGCTCGCGGGAGTGGGCGCGGCAGTGGGCGTGCGGGCGCAGGCGCCGTCGAAGGCGGACGCCGAGTTTCTCCGGAAGGCGTACGAGACCTACCGCGACATGCGGAAGGCGTCGCCACATGCCGCCGTCCCGTGGCAGTACCTCGGCCCCACCAATATCAGCGGACGCGCCACTGACATCGCGGTCGCGGATCGCCCCGCCGGACGCCGCATCTATGTGGCGTACGCGACGAGCGGCGTCTGGAAGACCGACGACGACGGCGCCACCTGGCAGGCGATCTTCGACGACATGCCGTCCACCAGCATCGGCGACGTGGCCACCGCCCCCTCCAACCCGGACACGGTCTGGGTCGGGACGGGTGAGGCCAACCTGTTTCGAGCATCGATGGCAGGCGTTGGCATCTTCAAGTCCACAGACGGCGGTCAGACCTTCACGCACATGGGACTGACCGACACGCAGACGATCGGCCGCATCGTCATTCACCCGACGAATCCGAACATCGTCTATGTCGCCGCGTCGGGACACGAGTGGACCGACAACGAAACCCGCGGCGTCTTCAAGACGACTGATGGCGGCAATTCGTGGCGCAAGGTGTTTTACCGGAGCCCGCGCACCGGCGCGTGGGACCTGGTGATGGACCCATCGAATCCCGAGGTCATCTACGCGTCGATGTGGCAGCGCATCCGGCGCAAGTGGAGCGATCCACGCGTCGAGTCCGGATACAACGAAGGGGGCATCTGGAAGACGACCGACGGCGGCACGACCTGGACGGAGGCGACTACCGGCCTCCCGGCCGCGCCGTTCCGCGGCCGCATCGGGATTGATATCGCGCGATCGAATCCAGGCGTGCTCTACGCACTGGTCGACAATTACGAGCAGGCGCGGCCTGCGCGCGAGGGAGAGCGCGACGCGTATCAGCGCCCGATCTTCGAGCCGCGCATCAAAGCCGCGGAAGTCTACCGATCTGACGACGGCGGCAAGGCCTGGCGGAAAGTCAGCCCGTCGGACGAGTTCATGTTCTCGCGTCACTCGGGCACGTACGGCTGGGTGTTCGGCCAGATCCGGGTGGACCCGACCGACGAGAACGTCATTTACACGCTGGGCATCCCGCTCACGGTTTCGCGCGACGGCGGGAAGACGATTGCAACGCTTCCAGGGTCCGGCAGTGTTCACGGCGACCATCACGGGTTGTGGATCGATCCGAAGAAGCCGACGACGATTTACAGCGCCAATGACGGCGGGTTCTATGCGACCGAAGATGCGGGCAAGACCTGGAAGTTCGCCAGCGCCGCCGGCGGCGCCCAGTTCTACAACGTGGTGGTCGACACCAGCACACCCGGGTGGGCGTATGGCTCGATTCAGGACCACAACTCGCACCGGGGAACGGTGGACGTCAGCGCCGGCCGCGACAAGATCCCGCCAGTCGAGTGGCAGCGATCCCCCGGCGGTGAAGGGACGCATCATGCCGTGGACCCCTCGAACCCGAACATCGTCTACTCCCACGGGTTCTACGGAAACTTCACGCGCGAGGATCTGAGCGTTCCCGCGCAGCGGGGCCGTGGCGGGGATACGACTGCGGCGCCGGCGCAGGCCGGTGGGCCGGCGGCGCCGCAGCGACGCACACAGATCAGGCCCAAGGGAGAAGGCTTTCGCGCGCAGTGGATGGCGCCGATCGTCCTGTCGCCACACGATCCGCAGACGGTCTACGTCGGGTTCCAGTACGTGTTCCGTTCGGCCAACCGCGGCGATGAATGGGAGAAGATCAGCGAGGACTTAACCGGCAACGATCCCGCGCAGATGCTCCACAAGAGCTCGAACGAGATTCCGTACCAGACCATCACGTCGCTGGCGGAATCGCCGCGCGCAAAGGGGCTGCTCTACGCCGGCACCGATGACGGCCGGCTGCATGTGACAGCGGACGCAGGCAAGACGTGGACGGACCTGTCGTCGCGCGTCCCGTCGAAGAAGTGGTACTCGCGCGTCGTCCCGTCTCAGCACGCGGAGCAGACCGTC
>JACDCA010000547.1 GCA_013694635.1 Acidobacteriota bacterium
CCCACATCCCCCGCGAAAGCGACCGAGCGATCCGTCGCCGTGCTGTACTTCGAGAACCTCTCGGGCGTGAAAGAGGACGAGTACCTCCGCGACGGCGTGACCGAAGACATCATCACCGAGCTGTCAAAGATCCGCGGGCTCAAGATCCTCTCGCGGCCGACGGTCCTCCCCTACCGCGATCGACCCGTCACCGCGGCGCAGGTCGGCCAGCAGCTCAAGGCTGCGTTCGTGCTTGCCGGAAGCATCCGCCGCGCGGGAACCCGTCTGCGCATCTCGTCGCAACTGGTGGACCCGCAGAACGACTCCGTCGTCTGGTCCGAGCGCTACGACCGCGAGATGGCGGATGTCTTCGAGATCCAGGATGAGATCGCGCGCAAGATTGCCCAGGCGCTTCGGATCACGCTGTCGCCGCAGGAACAGGAGGCGCTCGCCGAGAAGCCGACCGAGGACCTGCAGGCCTACGACCTGTACCTGCGCGGCAAGAGCTATGCGCGGCGTATGACCCGTCAGGATTCGGAGTTCGCGCTGCAGATGTTCGAGAACGCCGTGGCGCTCGACCCGTCGTTCGCCCTCGCCTACGCCGCGATCGCCAACTCGTGCGCGCAGTATTACCAGCACTTCGATCGCACGCCATTGTGGATCGAGCGCGCCAAGTCGGCGAGCCAGCGCGCCAGCACGGTCGGCAAACCGGGCCCCGAGATCCTCGTCGCCGAGGCGTGGATCCTCTACGCCGAAGCCAGATACGACGACGCCATCCAGCGCGTCCGACAAGCCATCGAGCGCAAGCCTGACGTCGAAGGCGGCTATTACCTGCAGGGGCGCGCCCTGTTTGCGGCCGGCAGATACCAGGCCGTTGCCGACATGGCAGAAAGGGCCGCGGCGGCCGCCGGTGAGGACTACAACATCTATGTGCCGATCGTGAATGCGCTCGGAGCGCTCGGCAAGAAGGACGCGCTTCTCAACTACGTCCTGCAGCGGATCCAAGTGCTCGAGGCGCACCTGAAGAGAGTGCCCGAGGACGCGCGCGGCCGCGCCTTGCTCGCGGGCGACTACGCGCAGCTGCAGCGAGTCGACGACGCCCTCCGCGAAGCACATCTGGCGATGACGCTGCGCCCCGACGAAGCGATCATCATGTACAACGTGGCCTGCGTGTTTGGCAGGCTCGGACGGAAGTCGGATTGCCTGGACGCGCTGCGGAAGGCGTGGCACGGCGGTTTCAGGGACCCAAGCTGGGCCCGACGCGATCCGGATCTCTCGATCCTGCACGACGAACCAGAGTTCGAGACGCTCTACCCGGCCGGCGACACCCCGTAGACTCGCGCGCGTGGCACGAGACCAGACTCGCGCGGTCGCGATCAAAGCGGGCGCGATTTCTCACTCGCCCAGGGCTTCAACGTTCGCGAGATCCTGCAGTCGACCGCTGGCCTTCTGGTTGCTGATGAGCGCCGCACGGCCGATGAACGAGAACTCGTTGAAGTCTGACGCCAGATCCATACCTCTGATTCCGCAGAAACTTAGACCCACCCTCTGACGTGAGACAGGGGAAGGGCCCGGCATCGTCCATCGACCTGCGCTCGGTATAATCCCTGCTCCCACCCACGTGCCACTGACAAGCGGGACACGCCTCGGCGCCTACGAGATCAACGCCGCCATTGGGGCAGGCGGAATGGGAGAGGTGTATCGCGCGCGCGACACAGAGCTCAATCGCGATGTCGCGATCAAGGTGCTTCCAGAGCTCTTTGCGCAGGACGCCGAGCGTCTCGCTCGCTTCACGCGCGAAGCACAGACACTCGCCGCACTGAACCATCCGAACATCGCGCAGATCTACGGACTGGAGAAGGACCCGTCACACCCTGGCGGCCGCGCGCTCGTGATGGAGCTGGTCGAAGGAGACGAGCTCTCCGAGCTCATCGCGCGAGGATCGGTGCCGCTGAATGAGACGCTCCCCATCGCCCGACAGATTGCGGACGCCCTCGAAGCCGCGCACGACGTCGGCATCGTCCATCGCGATTTGAAGCCCGCCAACATCAAGGTCCGAAGCGACGGGACGGTGAAGGTGCTCGACTTCGGTCTCGCCAAGGCGATGGATCCGGCGGGTACGTCGAGCGGAGATGCGATGGCATCGCCGACGCTGACCGCGCGCGCGACACAGATGGGCATGATCATCGGCACGGCCGCCTACATGGCGCCCGAACAGGCACGCGGGAAGCCCGTGGATCGGCGCGCCGACATCTGGGCCTTCGGCGTGGTCCTCTACGAGATGCTGTCGGG
>JACDCA010000558.1 GCA_013694635.1 Acidobacteriota bacterium
GGTGGCGACCTACGCCGATATGCAGCCAGGTGAAGTCTGCGCGCTCTTCGGCAGCACCGATCACCTCGAGCTCGCCGCGAACTCAGGCAGTGCGGCGCAGATGCTGGGACTTTCGAGGGGCGCCGCGATCGAAATCAAGCGTGGCGCCTAGACGCTGGGAGTCAGCAATTCCGCGTACAGGTTATTTCTTGCGCAGCAGGATCTCCCGCGAGTTGTTCTTCAGCAGGAAAGATTCCGCCACGGTCAGCCCTTCGAACATCCGGATGATCTCGCGATTGGGATGCGCGTGCCGCGCACCGCTGCCCGTATGCTGTCGGTGCCGCATCGACTGGTCGTCGACGATCTCGTACTTCATGAAGTTCGATCGCTCGACGTCCGAGATCGCGAAGTAACCCATGATCGCGCCCCCGGGGCGCAGCATGTTCACCAGGTGCTGCGCGACGCGCTGAGCTGCAGGCTTCTTGAGGAAGTCGAAGAAGTCCCAGCACAGGATGCCGTCGACGCTTGCGTCACCGTGCCGAAGCCGCAACTCCACGGCGTCCGGCAGCGCGTCCATCGTCCCCGACTTCAAGTGTCGGCTCAATTCGTTCGTCAGGTCCTCGATGAACAGCTTGCAGCCAAGCCGCTCCCCGAGGTACGCGACGTTGGTGCCGATCACCGGACCGAAATCGATCAGCGACGCGGGCGACGGTTGGTTCGAGAGCGCTGAAAGAAACTTTGGCAGGCCCTTCGAGGAAATGATGGCCTCAATCCCCTTGACCGCAGGGGGTTTGGGCACCGCCGTCGTCTCGGGCGCACGTTTGGTGCCCCAGCGAAGGAGGTCGGAGAGCATCCGATTATCGGCTCATCGGTTTATCGCCTCCATCGGCGTATCGACGCATGAGCCGATACACCGATGTGCCGAGAGAGAGCTGGGTTAACGCGCGGCGCCGGCCGGTGCGCCAGCCGGTGACTGCGGAGCGGGTGACGTCGAGGCCCCGGCCGGTTTCGTCTCCGGCTTCTCGCCCGGCTTCGCCCCGGCTTTCTGCATATCGATGCTGCCGCGAAAGTGAGCGCCTTCGGCGATCGCCACGCGGGGTGAGGCGATGTCACCATCGACCGAGCCGTTGTCACGAATGTCTACCTTCTCGGTCGCCGTGACGTTGCCAGTGACTTCGCCAAGGATGATGACGGCCTTGGCGAAGATCTGCGCCTTGACGCGGCCGTTCGGGCCAATCGTCAGAACGTTCTGGCGCAGTTCGATCTTTCCTTCCACCTGACCTTCGATGGTGAGGTCTTCGCTGCCGTTCAACTCGCCCTTCACGACCACCGATTTGCCTATGTTCACAGCGTTCCTCTCCAGTCCTCGCGCGTCACCGGCCGTTGGCCGAGTTGCGGCCGCATCGACGGCCGGCGATGTCGTTGCCGTGTGCGTCGGCGCGGCTCCAGGAGCCGCCGGCACAGCCGGCTTCGCCGCATCATCGCGTTTCCACATGGGTCACTCTCCACCAATCCGAAACAAGCTTCGCAGGGTGTCTCTGAGGCGCTGGGGTAGCTGGTCGGGGGCCAGTATACGGGACAGGTCGGACGCTGTCCAGTGTGTGCTACTCCTTTTCTTACTGAGGGTTAGCGCGAATGTTATCATCAAAGATCCACATGCGCGTGTATTTCGACCACAACGCCACCACGCCAGTCGATCCGCTGGTGGCCGAGGCCGTCGTCCGAGCGCTGTCCACCGAGTTCGGCAATGCATCGAGCGTGCATCATTTCGGACAGCAGGCGAAGGGTGTGCTCGACGATGCACGATCCTCGGTGGCGAGACTGATCGGCGGCGAACCCTCGGAGGTTGTCTTCACGAGCGGCGGAACAGAGGCCGACAACTTCGCACTCAGAGGCGTGGCCGAAGCGCTGGAGTCCACCGGACGCCGGCATCTCATCGCCAGTTCGATCGAGCACGAGGCGATCCTCACTACGCTCAAGGCGCTAACCCGACGCGGCTGGAGGACGACGCTGCTGCCGGTTGGAGCCTCAGGTGTCGTATCGCCCGACGCCCTGCGCGACGGGCTGAGCGATCAGACGGCGCTCGTCAGCGTCATGCACGCCAATAACGAGATCGGCACGATTCAGCCGGTCTTCGAGCTGGCGCGCCTGGCTCACGAGCGCGGCGCGCTGTTCCACACTGACGCCGTGCAGTCGGTCGGAAAGATCCCCGTGGACGTTCGAGCGTTGGGCGCTGACCTGTTGTCGCTGTCAGCGCACAAGTTCTACGGACCCAAGGGGGCAGGCGCCCTGTGGATCAAGCGAGGAACGCGGGTGTCGGCGATTCTCACGGGCGGCAAGCACGAGCGGAACCGCCGCGCGGGTACGGAGAATGTGCCGGCCGTCGCCGGCTTCGGCGTCGCGGCCCGTATCGCCATGTCGAAGCTCACTGCGGATGCGAACCGGCTGAGCGCGTTGAGAGATCGCCTCGAGCAGACCGTGCTCGCGCGCGTGCACGGTACTGCCATCAACGGCGCGCGGGATGCCCGCGTACCGAACACGACGAACATCAGCTTCGAAGGGATCGAGGCGGAGTCGCTGTTGATCGCGCTGGATCTCGAGGGGATCGCCGTGTCGACCGGCTCCGCCTGCTCCTCCGGCACGCTCGAGCCGTCGCACGTGCTCCGGGCGATGGGTCTTCCCACGCATCGGACGCAGAACTCGATCCGCATCAGCCTCGGCTCGGGCAACACCGACGCCGAAGTCGATTACTTCCTTGAACAACTGCCCAGGGTCGTCGAGAAGCTTCGGATGGTTACAGGTGTTCGACGCTGACCTTATTGATAACTGGTAACTGGTAACTGACGATTGCGAATTGTCGTTGCAATGTCCGGCGGAGTGGATTCTTCAGTGGCTGCGGCGCTATTGGCGCAGCAGGGGCACGAGGTTATCGGTCTATCGATGCAGCTCTACGATCAGTCCGGCGGGGGCGACGGGCTGCGGTTCGGTACCTGCTGCACCCTCGACGACCTGCACGACGCGCGGCGTGTCGCGGCGCGCATCGGCTTTCCCCACTACATCGTCAACTTCGAGGAGAAGTTCGCCGAGACCGTCGTCTCGGATTTCGTGCGCGAGTACGCGTCGGGCCGGACGCCGATCCCGTGTGTGCACTGCAACGGGGATCTCAAGTTCTCCATGCTGGTCGAGCGGGCCGCGGGCTTCGACGCCGACTTCGTCGCCACGGGCCACTACGCACGCGTCGAGCGCGACGATGAGTCGGGGCGATATCGACTGCTCCGCGGCGCCGACGCGGCGAAGGACCAGTCCTACTTCCTGTTCACGCTGAGCCAGGCACAGCTCGCCCACGCGATCTTCCCCATCGGCGCGTTCGACAAGTCTCAGGTCCGCGACCAGGCGCGCGAGCTCGGCCTCGACGTCGCCGAGAAGCCCGACAGCCACGAGATCTGCTTCGTGCCGGACGGCGATCACGCGGCGTTCCTTGCGGACCGCGGCGCGGCCGCCAGCGAAGGAGCGATTGTCGACAGCGCCGGCCGTCAGGTGGGCCGCCACGACGGGATTCATCGCTTCACGGTCGGCCAGCGCAAGGGGCTCGGTCTCTCGACGGGGATTCCGTTGTACGTGATCGGCCTCAACGCCGAGGCCGGGTCCGTCACCGTTGGAACTCGCGGCGACCTCGAGAAGACGGCAGCGCGCGCCTCAGGCGTCAACTGGGTGGCCGGCGTTGCTTCAGCCGCTGGCACGCGCGTGACCGCGCAGATCCGGCACCGGCATCCCCCCGCCGCGGCCGTTATCCGTCACGCTGGCGAGAACGAGGTCAGTGTGGAGTTCGTCCAGCCGCAGGTCGCGATTGCGCCCGGACAGGCGCTCGTCATTTACGACGGAGACGAGGTGCTGGGCGGAGGGTGGATCGACTGAAATGATGAACGATGAATGATGAACGATGAATGCAGAACGGCCACAGAAGGCTCGCTCCTTATTTCATAGTTCGTAGTTCATCATTCATAGTTTCCGTCGTTTTCCCGAGGTGCTGCGGCACGCCTTCCAGGTATTTCTCCGCATCGATAGCGGCCATGCAGCCGGAGCCGGCGGCGGTGACGGCCTGGCGATACACGTGGTCCTGCACGTCACCGCAGGCGAACACACCCGGGATGCTGGTCTTGCTGCCGGAGTGCGTGATCAGGTAGCCGTTGGCGTCCATTTCGAGCTGTCCCTTGAAGAGCGACGTGTTCGGCGTATGGCCGATCGCCACGAAAATGCCCTCGACGGGGATCACCTTGCGCTCGCCGGTCACGAGATTCCGGATGGAGACGCCGTCCACTTCGCCGCGCGAGACGTCGGTCATGTCTTCGACTTCGGCGTTCCATTCGAACGTGATCTTCGGGTTCGCGAAGGCCTTGACCTGCATGACTTTCGACGCGCGAAGCGTGTCGCGGCGGTGGATGACGGTGACGCTCGAGGCGAACCGCGTCAGGAAGATCGCTTCCTCCATCGCGGTGTCACCGCCACCGACGACGGCGATGGGTTTTCCGCGGAAGAAGTAGCCATCGCAGGTGGCGCAGGTGGAGACGCCATGGCCGAGGAGGCTTCGTTCTGAAGCAAGCCCGAGCAGCCGTGCCGTCGCGCCGGTCGCAATGATGAGAGTCCGGGATTCGTAGGACGCGTCCGAGGTCGTCACCTTGAACGGCGTGGACTGCATGTCAACCGCCGTCACGTGGCCACGCAGGATCTCGGCGCCGAAGCGCTCCGCTTGCGCACGCATCTCCCCCATCAGGTCGGGGCCCATGATCCCGTCACGGTAGCCGGGCCAGTTCTCGACGAGCGTCGTCAGCATCAGCTGCCCGCCCGCTTCGAGGCCCTCGATGACCAGGGGATTGAGATTGGCGCGTGCCGCGTAGAGGGCGGCGGTCAGCCCCGCGGGGCCGGAGCCGATGACGACGACATTACGCAACATGCTTGTCGATGAGCTTCTTCAGCGAGTCCTTGTCGGCGAGGCCGACAACCTGCTCGACCAGCTGGCCGCTCTTGAACAGCAGCAGCGTCGGGATCCCGCGGATGCTGAAACGCATCGGTGTGGACGGATTCTCGTCCACGTTCATCTTGGCGACGACGACGCGCCCGTTGTAGTCGTTCGCGAGCTCTTCGACGGTTGGCGCGAGACGGCGGCAGGGGCCGCACCACTCCGCCCAGAAGTCGACGAGCACGGGCTTTTCCCCATTGATCGTCTGCTCGAACGTGCCGTCGGTAAGAATCGTGACCTTGTCAGATGCCATTCAGAATCCCCAATCCCTGATCGCTAATCGCTAATCGCTGATCGACGCCCTGTACACTTTGACATAGTCGCGGGCTGAAACGTCCCAGGAGGAGGCCCGCGCCATCCCGGTACGCTGGAGACTCTCCCACGCCGGTTTGTCGGCGAAGGCCTCCACGGCACGTCTGACCGCTGCAATCAGCGCTCCGGGAGAGTAATCGGTGAACTTGAAGCCGTTGCCCCCAGGTTCGGAGGCGTCCGCGATGGTGTCGTGGAGCCCGCCGGTGGCGCGAACGACCGGGACGGTGCCGTACCGAAGGCTGTAGAGCTGATTCAGGCCGCAGGGCTCGAAGCGCGACGGCATCAGGAAGATGTCGGCCCCCGCCTCGATCAGGTGCGCGAGGCGCTCGTCGAATCCGATGGTGGCCGACACGCGATCCGGATGGCGGGCCGCCATTGCGCGAAGCAGGTTCTCGTATGCCGGCTCCCCGCTCGCGAGCAACGTCCAGGTCGCGTTGATCGCCATCAAGTCCCCCGCCGCCGCGGCGACCAGGTCGAAGCCTTTCTGATCCGTCAGGCGGGAGATCATCGCGATCACCGGACGATCGCGCACGTCCCCGCTCGTGCCGAGGCCGGTCGCCACCAGCAGGGCGCGGCGCGCCTCGCGCTTCCCCGAGAGATCCGTCGCGCTGAAGCGGGCAGGCACGAAAGCATCATTCTCAGGATTCCAGCGGTCGGTATCGATGCCGTTGAGAATACCCGTGAGATCTCCCGCGCGCCGGCGCAGGACACCGTCCATTCCGAAACCGTACGGGGGCGTCAGGATCTCGCGTGCGTAGGTGGGGCTGACGGTCGTCAGCTTCTGGCTGAAATTGATGCCCCCCTTCAGAAAACTCACCTGCCCCCAGTACTCGATCGCTTCGAGATCGAGCATTTCGGGCCCGAGCCCGATCTGCGGCAGGACGGCAGGCGAAAAAACGCCCTGGAAGGCGAGGTTGTGAATCGTGAACACACACGGCACACCGCCGATCACCGGATCATCGGCAAACAGCATCCGCTGGTAGACAGGAACGAGGCCCGTCTGCCAGTCGTGGGCGTGCACGACAGAGAACCGCGTCCCCTTCAGCCGCGCGTATTCGAGCGCGGCGCGACTCAGGATCGCGAAACGCAGCGCATTGTCGGGATAATCCCGTCCTCTCTCGCCATACAGACCATCGCGGTCGAACAGCTCCGGGACGTCCACGAGCACGGCCCGCACGCGGTCGCCGAGTGCGTACTCGACAAAATCCACCGGCACTTCGCTGGGCCCGATCATGAATCGGTGCGGTATCCGCGTCCCGTCTGTTACATCGACACCGCGATATTTAGGCAGCACGACCGTGACGTCGTGACCGAGCCGCGCGAGCGCCGGGGGCAAGGCACCGAGCACTTCGGCTAGCCCGCCGGTCTTCGCAAACGGGTGCGCTTCGGAGCCCACCATGAGGATGCGAAGTCCTTCGACTTGCCCTTCGACTCGCTTCGCTCGCTCGGGGCGGGCTCGCGTGGGACGCGCTGGCTTCGGGGTTTCCGGTGGACCGGGAGGGGTCGTCTTCTTTGGAGTGCGCCGCCGCTTCGGTTCGGGTGTTTCGGGAGAGGTCTTCGGTTGTTTTGTCGGGGGCATCTATCTATCGGAGTGCGGGAGAGATTTCAAAACTGCAAGTGTACCACTATGCGTCAGCTACGAAGCGGGGCCTGAGCGCCGTGCGCGGTCGGAGGGCGGGCCTTTCTTTTTGTACGACACACGGGATGCGGGACGCGGGGATTAAGGATGAGCAATTAAGGGATAACAT
>JACDCA010000603.1 GCA_013694635.1 Acidobacteriota bacterium
GGCCAGAAGCTCGGGTTTGCGCCGGTGCCGGTATTCACCTACCTCGCGAACGTCCTCCGCAAGGGAGACCGCGAGGTCCCCTACTCGCTGATCGCCGCCACCGATCTGGCGCACGTAGCACGTCGCACGTCGCACGTGGCCCCCGAGTCGATCATCCTCAACGACTGGACCGCGCGCGAGCTCAATGCCGTTGACGCGGATGAAGTCGAGGTTGAGTACTACCTGTGGGATGCCAACGCGGGTCTCACCACCCAGCGGGCGAAATTTCGGGTCGGTGGGGTCGTGCCCATCGCGGGATTTGCGGCCGATCGTCAGCTTGCCCCCGAATATCCAGGCATCAGCGGCGCCGACAGCCTCGCCGACTGGGATCCCCCCTTTCCGATCGATCTCTCAAAGGTGCGGCCGGTCGACGAGAAGTACTGGGACGACTATCGCGCGACGCCGAAAGCGTTCATCGCATACGAGCGCGGCCGGGACCTCTGGCGCACGCGTTACGGCGCCGCCACGTCGCTGCGTTTCGTGGTGCCGTCGGGTGCGAAGGTCGACGACGCTTCCGCTCGTCTCATTGCGGAGTTGCGCGCGTCGCTGCGCCCGGAGGCAGTCGGCGTCGCCGTTCTCCCTGTGCGCGCGCAGGCGCTGGCAGCTTCTGCCGGCGCAACCGACTTTGGTCAGTACTTCACGTACTTCAGCTTTTTTCTCGTTGTGTCGGCGCTGCTTCTCGCTGTCCTGTTCTTCCGGCTGGGGGTCGAGCAGCGTCTGCGGCAGATCGGCGTCCTGCGTGCTGCCGGCTTCTCAGTCGCAAAGGTTCGCCAGCTCCTGCTGATCGAAGCGCTCGCGCTCGCGGTCGTCGGCGGCGCACTCGGTGCGGGGGGCGCGATTGCCTACGGGCACCTCATCGTCTACGGCCTCCGGACGTGGTGGATCGGCGCGGTGGGCACGTCGCAGCTCCAGGTGCACGTGACACCTGTGTCCATCGCGATCGGCGTGCTCGGCGGGATCATGGCCGCCGCGTTGTGCGTGATCGTCTCGCTTCGGTCGGTCGCAAAGCTCGCGCCGCGCGCGCTGCTGAGCGCGCAGTCGATCGGGCAGGAGCCCGCCGGCGATAAGCGCATAGGCCGGCGTAACCGTGTGCTGGCGATTGTTTTCAGCGTTCTCGCCGTGGCGGCGGTGGTCACCGGGTTCGCGACGCGTGCGGCACAGGCCGGCGCCTTCTTCGGCGCGGGGGCGGCCTCTCTGACGGCGTCGATGTTCTTTCTCTCGTCGTGGCTGCGCGGGAGACCCTCGTCGGTGATCTCCGGTCACGGCAGTCGTGCGGTCCTGCGTCTCGGTTTCAGAAGCGCCGCATTCAGGCCCGGCAGGAGCGTGCTCTCCGCGGCCCTCATCGCCTCCGCCGCGTTCATCATCGTGTCCGTCGATGCCTTTCGAAAGGGGGGTGGAGAGATCGGAGGGGATCGCGCCTCGGGCACTGGCGGCTATACGTTCGTGGCAACATCCGAGCTGCCGCTCGTCCACAACCCGAACGAAGCCGCGGGCCGCGACGCGCTGAACCTGCAGGGGCCGGAGTTCGACGGCGTCAGGTTCACTCGCTTCCGGGTCCGGCCTGGAGACGATGCGAGCTGTTTGAACCTGTACCGTCCGACCAGTCCGACCATCGTCGCGCCTGAGCCGGCGTTCGCCGGGGAGCGGCGGTTCACGTTCGCCGCCACGCTCGAGGCATCCGACGCCGAGCGGCAGAATCCCTGGCTGCTGCTGGATCGCCCGGTCGAAGGGGAAGTCATCCCGGTGATCGCGGATGCGACGTCGCTGCAATATGTTCTGCACGCGTCGATCGGGGACACGTTTGCCATGGACGTCGGCGGGGAACGCCTGGTCACATTGCAGTTCGTCGGCTCGCTTGCAGACAGCGTCCTGCAGGGGGAGCTGGTCATGTCGGAGGCGAACTTCGTCCGGTTGTTTCCGTCACAGCAGGGATACCGTTTTTTTCTCGTCGATGCGGAAGGCGTGCAGTCACGTGACGCGGCTGGAGCCCTGGCCGGTGCGGTCGAGCGCGAGCTCAACACGTTCGGATTCGATGCGGTTATTGCGGCGGAGCGGCTGGAAGCGTTCCATCGAGTCGAGAACACGTATCTGTCCACCTTCCAGTCGCTCGGTGGGCTCGGCCTGCTGCTAGGCACGATCGGGCTGTCGGCCGTGATGTTCCGGAATGTGCTCGAACGCAGGCGCGAACTGGGGCTCCTTCGCGCGGTCGGCTACGATCGGCGGCGGGTGACGCAGATGATCCTCGCCGAAGCGATGCTGTTGCTCGGCGCCGGCCTGGGCGCCGGCGCGCTCAGTGCGGCCCTCGCCGTGGCCCCGGCCTGGCTCGGCCGGAGCGGCGCACGCCCCGGCGGAACACTGCTGATTCTCCTTGGCGGAGTCGCCGTCGCCGGTGTCTTATCTTCAGCCGTGGCCGCGCGCGCGGCGCTTCGAGGAGACGTGCTGACCGGACTGCGCGCCGAATGAGGACACACCATGAAAACACTCCTGGTCGCGACCGCTCTCGCCGCAATACCGATCGTGGTCAGCCCTGAAGGGCTGAGCTACGGGGAAGGCAGCCTTAAAGGGCTGGACTACCGGCAGGGCAGCGGTGAACCGCAATCCTGGCAGCAGTGGGGTGGGCCGCGGCGGAACTTCATGGTCGACGCGCCTGCGCTCGCGGACTCCTGGCCGCAGAGCGGGCCCCGCAAGCTGTGGGAACGCGCGGTCGGTGAAGGACATTCGGCGATCCTCGCGGACGGCAATCGCCTCTACACGATGTACCGCTATGCGGGCCTGCTCTCGATGATCCGCCGGACGCAAGCGGAGACGATCGCCGCAATCGATGCGACCACGGGCAAGACCTTGTGGGAGAAGACCTACGACTCGGCTACAGGGGGTCTGGATCTCGAATTCGGCGCCGGTCCTCATTCGACCCCTCTGATCGTCGGCGACACGCTGTATGCCATCGGCAGCAGGACGGAACTCTTCGCGCTCGACAAGAACACCGGTCGGGTGATCTGGCAGCACAACCTCGTGAACGAGTACGGCGTCCCGCAGGAGGGACGCGGTTACTCGCCAAGCCCGACGCCTTACCGCGACACGATCATCCTGCCTGGCGGCAAAGGGGCGTCACTCATTGCCTTCAACCAGGCCACTGGCGCGGTGGTGTGGAAGGCCGGCGACTATCCCCTCGGCGTCGCGTCACCGCTTCTGATCAAGGTCGACGGTCAGGACCAGCTCGTGGTGTCGGGCGCGAACGAGATCCTGGGGGTGGATCCTGCCAACGGCACCGTCCTGTGGCGACATCCACACAAGACGGACTGGGGACTCAACATCAGCACGCCGGTGTGGGGCCCTGACAACCTCCTGTTCGCCTCCGCCGCGTACAACAACGGCGCGCGCCTGCTGAACCTCACGCAGGCCGCGGGCAAGACGAACGTCAAGGAGCAGTGGTATCAGAACAGGATGCGCGTGCACATCGGCACTGCCATCCGTCTCGGCGACTTCGTTGTCGGCTCGAACGGGGACTTCGGACCCTGCCCAACGGTCGCGATCGATGTGAAGACGGGGCAGATCCTCTGGCAGAACCGCGACTTCGCACGGTCGACGTTTCTTCACGCCGACGGCAAGCTGATTATTCTCGACGAGGATGGCAACCTTGGCCTTGCCGTGCCCACGCGGCAGGGTCTGAACGTCAAAGCGAGGGCCTCGGTCCTCACTAACAAGGCCTGGACGACGCCGACGCTGGCCGGGACTAAACTGTATGTTCGCGATCGGGTGAAGATGATGGCTTTCGAGCTGGGAAAATAAACCATGAAGCATGTCAACTCCCAACGTCTACCGTCCAACTCCAGAACCGTTGGGATTGTGACGCTTGCGGTCTTCATGGCAGCAGCGGTCATGGTCTCCGCCGACAACTGGCCGCAGTGGCGCGGGCCGAAGATGACGGGGATGAGCAACGAGAAGGGGTTGCCAGTGAAGTGGTCGATCGCGACGGGCGAGAACATCGCCTGGAAGATCCCGATGCCGAGCCGCAGCGGCGCGACGCCGATCATCTGGAACGACACCATCTTTCTCAACGTCGCCACGGCGCCCGAGGCCGGCGAAGTCGAGATATGGGCGATCAAGCGTGCCACCGGGGACATTACCTGGAAGCGGCCGATCGCTCCCGGCAACTACAAGATCAACAAGCACAATATGTCGTCGCCGTCCCCCGTCACTGACGGGCGCACCGTCTGGGTGCTGACGGGGCTGGGGATCCTCAAGGCACTCGATTTCAGCGGCAAGGAGCTCTGGACGCGCGACATCCAGAAGGATTACGGCGCCTTCGGTCTCAACTGGGGCTACGCCGCATCGCCGCTCCTGCACGAGCGCATGTTGTACGTGCCGGTGCTGCACGGGATGAAGACCGACGATCCGTCGTACGTGCTGAAGATCGACGGGGCCACCGGGAAGACCATCTGGAAGGTTGAGCGGCCGACCGACGCGGTGGTCGAGTCGCCCGACGCCTACACGACGCCGGCGCTGCTCACGGTCGGCACTGCGAAAGAAGTCGTCGTCACCGGCGGCGACGTCGTGACCGGGCATGACCTCGAGACCGGTAAGGAGCTGTGGCGCGCGCAGGGGCTGAATCCCGGCAAGGCGCGCAACTACAGGATCGTGGCGTCGCCGATCGCGATCGGCAGCCTGGTTATCGCACCGACGCGCATCCGCCCGATGGTGGCGATCAACGGGGGCGGCCGCGGTGATGTCACCGCGACGCATACGGCTTGGACGTTCGACCGTGGGCCAGACGTGCCGACACCTGTCACCGACGGCGCGCTGCTCTACAGCGTCGACGACCGTGGCGTCATCCATGCGCTCGACGTGAAAACAGGCGCGGTCGTATACGGCCCTGAACGCCTCAAGCCGGCAATCTACAGCGCGTCACCGATCCTGGCAGACGGCAGGATCTACGTCACGAACGAAGAAGGTCTGACGTCGGTCTTCGCCGCCGGCCCCAAGTTCGAGCTCCTGGCGGAAAACCCGTCAGAGGAGTACACCCTCAGCACGATGGCCGCGTCACAGGGGCAGCTGTTCCTCCGCACGGAAAAGCATCTGTACGCCATCAGAAACGGGAAGAAATAGGGACGTTACTTCCCCGCGACCATCCGTTCCAGCAGGTTGACCATCGCCGCGTCGAGTGCCTGCGGCGTGTCGGTCTGCAGGAATATCGGGAGCAGCGTCCGAAGTTCCGGATTCTCCGCGTCGGTCAGCCGTGATACCTCCCCGGTGACTGGGGCGAAGTGGAGGGCGACGACCGGCGGACGGTTCGGCGCATCCATCCACGCCTGGATGTGCCGTCGCGCGTAGTCATTCCATTGATCCGGACCGCAGCAGTACAGCGACCACGGCGTGACCAGCCGTA
>JACDCA010000606.1 GCA_013694635.1 Acidobacteriota bacterium
ACTATGTGGGGCAGCTCACCCTCGCGGAGATCGGACGGATCACCGGGGAACATGAGGCGACGGTCTCGCGGCACCTGTCACGGACGCGCCGCAGCCTTCGCGACGCAGCCGAGCGGCGCCTTCGCGAGCAGGACCATTTGAGTGACGCGCAGATTGCACGTGCCTTCGAACTGGCACTCGAGGATCCCGGCGGGCTGGATCTGCAACAGGTGTTCGATCTGGCGGCCGATCGCAAGAAACCGCCGCGAGATCGTTCCAATTACGAGCAATGAACAAGGACGAGCGCGAGCGGAATGGAGCGAGAGCGAATGAAGCGAGCTAGGAGGGGTGCAGGGGGCCCCGCCGATCAAGCGATGGATCGGCTGTTACGGGGTAGGACGCGTGCGCGCGCCGATGTACGTCCGTACGGGCCCTGCCTGGACGCGGAGACCCTCGCGGCGTGGACCGACGGTTCGCTCACCGCAGTCGAGCGAACGGCGGCCGAGACGCACGCCGCGGATTGCGCCCGGTGCCTCGCCGTGCTCGCAGCCATAGCGAAGACGACCCCGCCGCCATCGGCCATTCAGCGGCATTCGTGGCGATCGTTCCGCTGGCTGTTGCCGCTTGCCACTGCGGCGGTTGCCATCAGTGTGTGGGTCCTCATCCCAGGTTCGCCAGGCGTTCCGCCTGCCGCAACTCCCGCGGCGCCGGCCGCCACGCCGGCCGAGCCTGTGGTTCAGGCAGAACGTGACTCGCGCCCTCAGGCACGCGCTGACGCGCCGCAGCAGCAGAAACGTTCGCCTGCGGGCGCGGCGCGGTCCAGCGATCAGACTGAATCGCGTCGCTCTGACAAGGCGGACGCCAAGGAATCCACAGGTTCCTCGGACAGGATTGCCGAGAGGGCGCCGCCTGCCGCGGCGGCCGCCCCGCGCGCCGAACTCAAGGACGAACGCGCTCGGACTCTGGCACGAGCGGCCGCCGAACTTCCCGGAGTCATCGTCTCCCCGGACCCCGCCGTGCGTTGGCGCATCGCCGAACGTTCCGTGGAGCGATCGACCGACGGCGGCCGGACGTGGCGGGCGCAGGCAACCGGTACGGCGGTCGATCTGCTGGCCGGCGCCGCGCCGGCCGCGAACGTGTGCTGGATCGTCGGCCGAAGCGGGGTCGTTCTGCTGTCTACCGACGGCGAGACGTGGCGTCGGCTCGCGTTTCCCGACAAGACCGCCGACCTTGTCGGTGTGACGGCCCGCGACGCCGTCGCGGCGACTGTCACGACCGCGGACGGCCGCAAGTACAGCACGACCGACGCCGGCAGAGCGTGGACAGTGGAGTAACAGCAGTAGTCCTTGACCCTCGCTGGGTTCGCTCCCACAATACTTGGCGCCGTCCCCCCGCCACAATTGAGGTGTTTTATGAGAGTTCGCATCCCGCTGCTGCTGTGCGGCGTTGCATTGGTGTCAGTCGTGGCCGCTCCTGCGGTCGCTCAAAAACCGGCCGTCGAATATCGCGTGCTGGCGACGAACAAGACGTCGACGATGCAGAAGGAGATGCAGGAGGCGGCGGCAGCAGGCTTCCGGTACGGAGATGTGATGGGTGGCGACACGGCGTTCGGGGGTTCTGAGGTCGTCGTCATCATGCATCGAGATGGCTCGCCCGGCAGATTTGACTATCGGCTGCTCGCGACGAACAAGACCTCCACTATGCAGAAAGAGATGCAGGAGGCCGGTGACGCAGGATTCGAGTACCGCGGGCAAACAGTTTTCAAGAGCGCATTCGGAGGTAAGGAAGTCGTCGCGATTCTTGAACGCACGTTGGAAGTCCAGAACGCGACGAAGTATGAGTACCGTCTCGTGGCGACGAAAAAGACGTCAACGATGCAGAAGGAGCTGGCGGAGACGGGCGAACAGGGATTCGAGTTCGTCGGTATGACCGTCGCCAAGACATTGGTTGGAGGTGAGGAAGTCGTTGCCATCCTCAGGCGGAAGCTATAGTGCGTGGCATTCGGCGGCTCCAGCATGTGATGCACTCACTCGCCGTTATCGGTTTGACTGTCACTGGACTGAATGCACAGGCTGACGACGAATACCTCAAATGGCCACCACAGCGCGCTGAAGCGATCGGAAAGGCTGCGTACCAGCGCGGACGCGTTGGTGGCGTATTCGACACGCGTTTTCTGAAGACCGAGCGGTCCTACAACTACAAGCTCGCGGCCACCTGGCTGACACCGGAAACGATCCGGGCGACGGCGAGGATGACCCAGCTGCAGAGTCGACTGTCGGACGCCGAGACGACGCAGCTGGTCGCGGAAGCAGAAGCCACCGAAGGCACGGTTGTGATGGTCGAGATCGACCCCCGGGAGGGGTCGGGAGTCATTCCGATCGACTGGGAGGCGTTTCTCCAGCCGAAGAATAAGCCCGCGCATGCTGTGCGAGGAGTGCTCAGTCCGCAACTGCGGGATGTCAAGGCCCTCGCCGGTGTTTTGCGACGCAACTACGCTTACGACCGGTTCTGGGTCACCTTCCCGCTGATGCGAGATGGGACCAGCGTCTTCAACAATCAGGACAGGATGGCGGAGCTCGTCGTACGGATACATGAAAAGGAAGGGCGAGTTGAGTGGCCGATCCCTTCGCAGCTCTTGAGAGTTCGTGAGCCCTCCCGGTAGTGCGACCCGACTTCTAGGTGAGGGCCCCCCTGCAAGAAACTTCCCCGACTCCGTTCTAAGGGAAAGGCGGGCGAATCCGCCATTACAAGGAGTCGATCAATGCGCGCAGTATTCGCGACCGTGGCCATAGCTCTCGCCGCAGCCGGCGGGCTGTGGTCCCGTTCCACCGCCGCCACGTCGGGAGATGGTGCCGGCCCCGACACGACGGGGCAGCACGTCACGACCCTCACCGATCAGGCGGACCTCTCGGTGACGGTCTACAACTCCGACATTGCGCTAGTCCGGGACGTCCGGAATCTCCGGCTGCCGACCGGCAGCTTTGATCTGCAGTTCATGGACATCGCGGCGACGGTCAACCCCGCTACCGTGCACTTCCGTTCGCTGACGCAGCCCGGCGCGGTCGGCGTGCTCGAACAGAACTACGAGTACGACCTGCTCGAACCGGAGAAGCTGCTGCGAAAGTACGTGGGCCGCGAAGTCACCCTCGTGCGCACACGCCAGGAGGGCGGAACGACACGGGAAGAGGAAGTGCGCGCCCTGCTTCTCAGCTACAACAACGGCCCGGTGTGGCGGATCGGCAAGGAGATCGTCACCGGGCTGCACGCCGATCAGATCCGCTTCCCCGAGCTCCCCGGAAACCTGCACAGCCGGCCGACGCTGATCTGGACGCTGCAGAACAGCGGCGGCACAACCCACCGCGTCGAGGCGTCATATCTCGCCGGCAAGCTCGCCTGGAACGCGGACTACGTGCTGACCGTC
>JACDCA010000640.1 GCA_013694635.1 Acidobacteriota bacterium
TGGCGGTACTCGTCGCGATCGTGCGGGAGCATGTCGCAGATCAGCAGCCGCCCGGACGGCTTCAGCACCCGCGCCGCCTCACGCAGCACGGTCGCAGGATCGGCGACGTGATGGAGGACGAGCATCAGCGTTGCCGCGTCCAGCTCCTCGTCCGCGATCGGAACCGCCTCGAGCTCGCCGCGCCGCACGTCCACGTTCGAATGCTCGCGAAGCCGGCGCCGCGCGGCCTGCAGCATGTCCCCGGAACGATCCACCGCGATGACACGTCCTACGAATGGCGCGAGCACCGAAGCCAGTTGCCCCGTGCCGCACCCGAGGTCCCCCACGATCCATGACGGATCGAGCAGGGCGGGCAGCGTCTGCAGATGCGAGGCGCTTCCGAACAGCTCCTCGCGCAGCAGGTCCCATCGCCCCGCCGCCGATTCGAAGAATGCCTGCGACTTCGACTGGCGACGGCCGAGCACGCTCTTCAGGCGTCGCGCGTCCTGGTCGGCGCCAGCGGTATTGCCGACCTGCTCGCGCAGCAGCGTCCACAGCCGCTGCCCCGCCGGATCGCGATCTTCATGGGCGAGCGTGTAGTACCGGCTGGTGCCTTCGCGGCGGGAAACGACCCATCCGGCATCGAGCAGGGTCTTGAGGTGCCGGCTCACGGTCGACTGGGGCAACTGCAGCACGGCGCACAGTTCCGACACCGTCAGCTCGTTACGGTCCAGCAGCAGGAGCATCCGGCTGCGCGTGGCATCGCCCAGCGTGGTCAGATCCGCGAAGATCGGCGACTGTGCGACGGCCCTTGCATCCATCCGTATATCCGGATCATTGCATGGATGACGACGCGTGTCAACATCCACCTGCCAGCGCCTGACGCCTAAAGTTCTCTCTTCCGCAGCACCTTGCCAGGCAGCGCCGACGTGAATTTTCCGTCGTCCAGGACGACCTGCCCGTTCACCAGGACATACGCCATCCCCTCAGCCAGGCGGTGCGGGTCCGTGTAGGTGGCGCGCTCGATGACCTTCGCGGGATGGAAGACGGCAATATCCGCGGCGGCCCCTTCCCTGAGCACCCCTCGGTCCGTGATCCCGAAGACTGACGCAGGCAGACTCGTCATCGAGCGGATCGCGTGCTCGAGCGTCACCGTGCGGCGATCGCGCACATAGAGGGAGAGCTTACGGGCGAATGCGCCGTAGTTCCTCGGATGCGGCTTGCCTTCCGTCAGCAGGACGAGTCCGCCGTCGCTCGACGTCATCGTGTACGGCTGGCGCATCAGGTGAACGATGTCGTCCTCCGACATGTTGAACGACACGACCGACGCGCCGCCGCGGGCGATCATCTCGAGCGCTTCGCCGACGGGCGACCGGTTCTGCGCCGCCGCAATCTGCTCGAGACTCTTCCCTTCGCGCGACGGATCGGGACGGTAATGGGCGATGACGATAGCCGCCGCACCGCCGCGACGGCGCAGGTTCTCCGTCGCGATCTTCTCCGCCTGGTTGAACGCCGCGCGCTGCTCTCCGGACATGGTGTCGGGTTTCGCGAGGTGCTCGACCGACGGGGCCGCCACGTCATCGGGCAACAGTGCCGCGCCGAGATTCGTGGACGACGCCTCGTAGGCATATTGGTCGGTGAACACCTGAACGCCGCGAGCGCGTGCGACATCGATGCGATGCGTGATCGCATGCGCCAGCCCCCAGCTGTCCGGCCCGAGCGCCTTCGCATGGCTGACGACGCCGATCGTGCCGGCTTCTTCGGCAATTCGTATGACCTCCTGGACCGCGGCGACGACACCGATGCTGTAGTTCCCCTCGTCGCGTATGTGGCTGGTGTACAGGCCTCCGCGTTCCGCGGCGGCCTTGGTCAGCTCGATGACTTCCTCGGTTTTCGCGAAGCTGCCTGGCTTGTAGAACAGGCCGCTCGAGAGACCGAACGCGCCCTGATCCATGCCGCGCCGCACGAGCGCTCGCATCTTGTCGAGCTCCTCGGCCGTCGGCGCGCGATTCGCACCGGCGATGACCGCCCGACGCACACTGGCGTGGCCGATCAGCAGCGCCACGTTCGGCCCGAGCCCCCCCTTCTCGAGCTCCGCACGCTGCACGCCGAGATCGACCGGACCGCCGCCATCCGGATTCACAACCGCCGTCGTCACGCCCTGCGCGATCAGCGGCTGTGCCTGCCGTAGCTGCTGGCGAACTAACCCTTCTGCCGCGTGTGAGTGAACGTCGATGAAACCAGGCGTGACGAGCCGATCCGCTGCATCAATAACCCGCGCCGCCCGCGCGCCCGGAAGCCGCCGGATTGCCACTATTGCACCGCCGCGGATGCCGATGTCCGCGCGAATCCATGGGTTCCCGGACCCGTCCATGACGCGACCGTTTCGAATCAGGACATCGAAGGACTCTGACGGCTGGGCTTGAATGCCCGCGAGGCACGCAATTACCGCGACAAGCGCGAATATCGGGCGAATCATCGGCCGATTGTAGCGCGGGCACGCGGCGTGCTTTATCAGCTCCCGGCTACTCGCTTTCAGCTATCTGCTGCCAGCTACCAGCTGGCGAAATCAGGTCAGATCTGGAGAAACGGCGCTGAGAGCTGAAAGCTGAAAGCTGAAAGGACACTCGATGACTGACGGAACGAGAAACCTCACGCTGGACCGGAGCGAAAAGAGCGTCTGGGACAAACCGGGACTTGGCGCCACGCTTTCGACCTACGACCAGGAACGATGGTTTGCGGCCGCATGGGGCTCCGCGCTGGCGGTGATCGGGGCGCGGCGCGGTGGATTCGGCGGCGGGCTGATCGCGACGCTTGGCACCGTGCTCACGGTCCGCGCCGCGATGGGAAAGCACGATTTCAGGACGGCACGCGCGTGTCTCGCACGCACGCTCGAGGATCAAGGCTACACGGCGCCCGACGTGGTCGATGACGCGTCCGCGGAGTCGTTCCCGGCGAGCGATTCCCCGTCATGGACGCCAACCGGAGGAGCGAAGCCGGAGCGGTAAAACAATCGACGATGATAACCGATTACTGAGGTCAGCGATGGATTACATGGAGATGCAGTTTCCGGGCGACGTGCAGGATGCACGCGTGAGGAGCGGGCGAAATATCAATGACGTCGAGCGGTGGCTGTCGATGGCGGCGGGGGTCGGGCTCGCGGCGGTCGGCATCAGCCGGCGCCGGCCGGCGGGGTGGGCACTGGCGGGGGTTGGCGCGCTCCTCTTTCGACGCGGCATGTCCGGTCACTGCCACACCTACGAAATACTCGGGCTGAACACGGCTGGCACCGGCGAGGACACGCGGCGTGCGCTCCGTGGCAGCGCGGGCGTCACGGTCGACGAGAGCGTCACGATCAACCGGCCGATCTCCGAGCTCTACCGCTTCTGGCGGAACCTCGAGAACCTGCCGCGGTTCATGTCGCATCTCGAATCGGTCGAGAAGATCACCGACACGCTCTCGCGGTGGCGTGCGAAAGGGCCGGCCGGTACCGAGGTCGAGTGGAACGCAGAGATCATCAACGAAGTACCCGACCAGGTGATTGGCTGGCGGTCCATTGAAGGCTCGGACGTCGTCTCCGCCGGCTCGGTGAACTTCGACGAGGTCGCCGGCGGCACGCGAGTGCGCGTCCGGCTGCAGTACAGCCCGCCGGGAGGCAAGGTCGGCGCGGTCGTCGCACGGCTGATGGGCCGGGATCCCGCCACCGAAATCCGTGAAGACCTTCAGCGGTTCAAGCAGATGGTCGAGAGCCAGGAGATGACGAACTCATAGCTGGTTGTTTGCCACCGCCGCCCGGTCTGACAGGGCGGTGGCCACTGACGGCGCCCATCGGGATCCACTCTCACGGCCCCGCTGATTCCGGTCTCCCGACGCCCCGGTGGGCCCCGGGAGCAGGCGGTTGGCCAGTGCCATACCCCTGGCCACCAGCGACGGCAGCGCGTTGTTGAGAACGACGGCGATCTGCGCCGGCAGCGTGATCGTCAGTTCCGCGTCGCCATGACGACTGGCCTCGATAATCCGCCGAGCCGCATGCTCGGCGGATGTCGACAGGCCTGGCGTCGCATCGGAGATCGCGAACCACGCGTACTCCGCTTCGTGCTTGCCCTTCATGTCGGCGTTGATCGGGCTCCCCGTTCGCATCAGCCCCGGGCAGACCGTCGTCACGCGGATGCCGTACTGATCGAGTTCCGAGCGCACTGAATCGGAGAGCCCCACCAGCGCGAACTTGCTCGCGCAGTACGGTGCCATGTGCGGCACCGCAACCTTTCCCCCGATGGACGCGATATTGATGATGCGGCCGAAGCCCCGCCTGCGCATCACCGGGATGAGGGCCATCATCAGGTAGAGCGGTCCCCAGAAGTGCGTCGCCATCGCATTCTCGAAGTCCTCCAGCGTCATGTGCTCGAGCGGCCCGACCTGGATCACGC
>JACDCA010000649.1 GCA_013694635.1 Acidobacteriota bacterium
AGGTCCGCAGCGTCAAGAACGGCTTCGACAAGGCGCAGAAGACGATCGAGGCGATGCAGGCGCTCGGCGCGAAGCACACGAACTTCTCGTTCGGCATTGCGTCCACGATCTTCGCCACCAACATGGAAGACGCGGAGAACATCCTGGCCTGGGCCCGCACGAAGAACCTCGACGTCGTCTTCAATATGCTGCGTTTCACCGACGCTATGCTCCACAACAAGGAGCTGCAGGAGACGATCGGCTTCCGGCCGCGTGAGGAAGAGTTCATGCGGAAGTTCTTCCTCGACCGGGTCCATGAGGAATCGATCCTGAGCGGACAGTCGTTCATGTATCTGCACTACGCGGACATGATCGCCAATGGCTATCACCGGACGATGCCATGCCCGTTTCAGCGCCAGGGATTGCTGCTGAATCCGAATGGCGACCTCCACTACTGCGAGAACTCGCAGAAGCTGGGGAACGTGCTCGACGACAGCGCGGAGTCGCTGTATTTCAGAGCTGAAAACCTGAAGCACCGGGAGCAGGTCAAAACCGAGACCTGCCCCACCTGCCTGAGCCCCTGCCAGGTGAACGTCGGCGCGATGAAGCAGTTCATCCCCTACGCGAAGTTCCTGAAGCGTGCCTACGACGTGAAGCGCGCACCCGAGCGTCATCTGGAGACGCTGCCCGCCGCCGAACAGGTTCGATGACAGACGGCTCGCTCAGGGCGGGCCCTTCGACACGGGGATGAAGACGCTCAGGGCAAGCCTTCGGATTGCCGTTGCCGTTGGTCTGACGGCATGGATCCTCTGGCGCGCTGACCCGGCGCGTGTTCTCGCTGCGACGGCAGCCGCGGACTGGCGATGGATCGGGGTGGCGATTGCGCTCGTGTTGACCGATCGCGCGCTGATGGCGTACCGATGGATGGCGCTGCTCTCGGCGCTGTCGCCCGGGACCCGACCCCCCTTTCCTGCCGTCCTCAGGATCTTTTTCGTCAGCACATTCGTGGGGTCGTTCCTGCCGAGCATTGCGGGGGACGTCTACCGCGCCTACAGCCTGGCGCGCCTCAAAGTCAGCGGCCTCGAAGCGGGGGCATCGGTCGTTATGGACCGCGCGCTGGGCGTGCTCTCAATGTTGATCGTCGCAATCACAGCGCTGGCCTTCGCACGCGAGATGCTGACGCTCCCGGGCGTTCTTCTGACAGTGCTGATCGCGGGAGTGGGCTGTCTGGTCGCCGGCGCGGGTCTCTACAGCGAGCGGGTCGCGTCCCTGGCGCTCGGCGCGGCAGCGATGCTGCCGGGCCGAAAGGCGAAGCTGCTCGGCTCCGGCATGGTCGACGCGGTGCGGAGGTACGCGACCCACCACCTCGAGCTCACCGTGGTGCTCGCGGCGTCGGTCGCCGTGCAGGCGATCCGCGTCCTCCAGGCGTACTGCCTGGGGATCGCGATCGGCATCACGGCGCCGCTGTGGACCTATTTCGTCTTCGTCCCGCTCATCGTCATCGTGATGCAGGTGCCGATCACGATCAGCGGACTCGGGACGAGCCAGTTGATGTTCGAGCTGTTCTTTGCGCGAGTCGGGGTGGCGGCGCCGCAGGCGGTGGCGTTGTCGATTCTGTTCGTGGCGCTGGGAATCGTGGGGAACTTACCCGGCGGGCTGTTGTATCTAACTACGTCTCGGACGGCTGCGCCGGAGCCGGAATCTGCCTTGCGCCCCCCCGGGTGACCGCTGCGCGGGCAAGATTGCCGAGCAGCGTCGGATAGGCCTCGCAGGGCGTCCAGCAGTGCGGGCAGCTTTCATCGGCCACGTTCTTCCGCAGCTCTTTCCGGCGCGCGGACTCCCACAGCCCGCCGAAATCGAACCCCGACTCGCGGAGGTTCCCGACCTTGTCGTCCCAGATCGAGCACGGGAACAGATTCCAGTACGCATCGATGAAGCACGACGTTTTCAGCGCGGTGCACGGCAGCGGCGACCGGCCGGTCTCGTAATACGCCGGCACGAGCGCCTGGTATCGGTCCTCGAGGAAGTTCACGGGGTGCAGACCGCCGCCATTGCGCTTGCGGTGATCCGCGACTGCCTGTGCGACCTTGGTGTGATCCACCGCGACAACCCTGCCGCGGTTGTCGAAATAGTGGCCTGACTCGTGGCCGATATTGAGATGCAGCTCGGAGCTCTTGAAGTCCGGAATCACCTGCCGCACGGCATCCATCGTCGCCTGCACGTACTCAGCGTTCTTCGTCAGCAGCGTCATGCCGATGACGGGCTGAAAGTTCGACCGGCGCATTGCGCGCAGCCGGCGGTAGGTCTCGACCGCCCGATCCCAGCTGCCGGGCAGGCCGCGCATCTCTTCATGGATCGCCTTCGGCCCGTCCATGCTGATCGTGACCATGAGACGGCCGACACCGCGCTGCAGTGTGTTCTCGACCAGGCTGATCGTCTTGTCGCCGAACCATCCCGTGGTGGGAAAGTTCAGGAGAAAGAGCGACTTGCAGTTCTTCTGGATCGCGGCGACCAACTGATCGAGGTCTCGCCGCATGAACAGTTCTCCGCCGGTCAGATGCACCCAGCGGAACTGCGGCCATCGCTCGAAAAACAGCGCAACCTCGTCGGGCGTCATCTCGTCCACGCTCTTCTTCTGCCAGATGTTGCACATCTCGCAGCGGAAGTTGCAGTGATACGTGGCAACAAACGTCACCTTGTACGGCAGCTGCGGGGCGCGCATGTTGCCCGACACGATGTCTTTGAGCAGGCCGAGCTGACGAATAGCGGACAGCGATATTCTCCTGAGCAGGCGGTTATGTGAAGCGTCTGATGGTACCAGAACCGCCCCGGACCGTCAAGGCTGAAAGCCGCTAACCTCTTGACGGGCTTCGACTAAGCGGCCTATACTTCCTCTTCTGCTCATGCTGTCTTTTTCGCTTGACGCCCCGGCGGCAGATAGCCCGGGGATCCTTTAGCGCGTGGCCCCAGCCAGCGTCACGGTAGTCATCCCCACCAAGAACGAGGAAGGGCTGATCGGCGAGATCGTCGATTCCGTTCGTCCGTACGGGGACGTGCTCGTCATCGACGGCCATTCCACGGATGCGACGCGCAAAGTAGCCGAGGCGCACGGCGCCCGGGTCGTCCTCGACGGCGGGCGCGGCAAGGGTCAGGCGATCCGCCAGGCCTTCAACGATGCCACCACCGACATCGTCGTCTTCATCGACGCGGACGGCTCGCACGACCCCAAAGACATCCCCGGCCTCGTCGCTCCGATCGCGGCAGGCACCGCGGATCTCGTCATCGGCTCGCGGGGCAAGGGGGGCAGCGACGAACTGCACGGGACGCTCGGGCAGTTCATCCGTTATGTCGGGTCCCAGTTGATCATGCTGGCGATCAACTACCGCTGGGGCGTCCGGTTGAGCGACAGCCAGAACGGCTTTCGCGCGATCCGTCGCGACGTCGGTAAGGCGCTCGATCTCCGGTCGAATCTCACGACCATCGAACAGGAGATGCTGACGCGCGCGCTCAAGCGCGG
>JACDCA010000656.1 GCA_013694635.1 Acidobacteriota bacterium
GCGCAGCCGTGCCGCGAGCTGTGGCTTGGCGACGGCGATGGCGTTGAGCATGTGGCTGACCGCCAGGGCCAGATCGCCGCGGGACACCGTCGCATCGGGCTGGAACGTGTGGTTCGGCAAGACGTCCATGAATCCCACGCGCGTGATCGGGAGGATCCAGTCGGCGGCCCAGTTGCCGCGCACGTCCGTCATCAGGGCCGTGCCGCGCTGCGGCGCGCGGGCAACGACGTCCGCGAGCTGCGTGCCGATGAGCGCCGCGAGCTGCGCTCGCGAGATGGCCGGGGAGCTCTCGATCTCGCGATACGCCTCCGGCATTGCCGCACGGGCCGACTTCTCGCGCAGCCCCTCCATCCGCCGGGTCAATACGTCGCTCGGCTCGAGCGCCGCGGCGGCGGCCAGCGCCTCCAGCGCCTGCGGTGTCTCGCCGAGCGCCTCGAGGGCGTCGGCGACCGCGATGTGGTTGCGAGGATCACCCGGTTCGAGCTCCACGGCCTTCCGGGCGTGCGCCAGCGCCGCGGGCAGGCGTCCGTCCTTCAGCTCGACGAGCGCGATCTCGCGGAACAGAAACGGACTCTGCGGCGAGGTCATGATCGCCTGCTCGTACGCCGCGCGCGCGTCGGCGAGCCGTCCTTCTTCCGCCGCTTTGCGCGCGGCCCCCACGCCCCCTTGCATGACCTGCAGCCGAAGGACGTCCGCGCTGTGCTTGACCGCGGCAAGCGTCGGATCCGCTGCGAGCGCGCCATCGAAGCTTTCGAGCGCACGGGCGGGCTCGTTCATGGCCAGGTGCGCCTGTCCCCGCCCGACGAGTGCGGGTGCGTACTGCGGGGCAGCCGCAAGCGCGCGGTTGAAGTGCTCGACCGCCGCCCTGTGATCTTTCCGGGCGAGCGCTGAGTAACCGAGCCCGGTGTGCGCGGGGTACAAGTCTGGTGAGCGGCGGGCGAGCTGCGTGAATCCGCGCTCCGCGGCCCTGACGTCGCCCCCCTGGAGATACCGCCACGCGGTTTCGTGCTGCAGGAGCACATCGCCCAACATGCCGGGCGCAGCCTTCGGGAACACGAACTCGGGATAGCGCGGCGCCCCTGGAGCGGCAGGCGGAGCCGCCGTCCTGGGAGCGCACGATACCGCCAGTGCCATCACGAGCACGATCATCAGCGCGCGCGCGTGCCTCATGCCCCGCGTGCCTCAATGCGCGCAGGAGACTGCAGCCGAGGCAGCACGCGCCGCGGGACTTCCGCCTCGATCCAGACGGCGCCATCCGACGCAACGTGGCTGAAGATCCGGCCAAGCCGGTAGACCAGACCGATGCGTTCGTCGCCTGGCTCGAACCGCAGCCGCGCGATTGTGGTGTCGAGCGCCAGGTGGGCCTCCATGGCGGCGATCAGCTCCTCGCGACCGTCTCCGCGCAACGCCGAGACGCACAGGGCGCCGGGATAGAGAGCCTGCAGCCGTGCGCGCTCCCCCGCGTCCAGCCGATCGCATTTGTTGAACACTTCGATCGAGGGGACCGGCGCTGCCCCCACTTCGAGCAGCACGCTCCTCACCGCCTCCATGTGACGCTCGCGCGCAGGGCTCGCGGCGTCGATCACGTGAATCAGCAGGTCCGCCGCGGCAACCTCCTCGAGCGTCGCGCGGAAGGCTGCGACGAGCGAGTGCGGCAGCCGCTCGATGAATCCGACCGTGTCCGACACGAGGAGTTCGCGCCGGTCGGGCAGTTTTACCTTGCGGACGAGAGGATCCAGCGTCACGAACAACGCGTCCGAGGCCACCGCCTCCTCCCCCGTCAGGGTATTGAAGAGCGTCGTCTTGCCCGCGTTGGTGTAGCCCACGAGCGCGACGGTCGGGACGGCGGTCTTGTGACGCCGGTCTCGCAGCTGCGAGCGGCGCCTGCGGACGACGTCGATCTCCCCGGACAGGATGCTGACGCGGTGCCGGATGCGGCGGCGGTCGGTTTCGAGCTTCGTTTCGCCGGGGCCGCGTGTGCCGATGCCGCCGCCGAGACGCGACAATGCCGCGGATCCGATCAGTCTGGGCAGCAGGTACTTCAATTGCGCCAGCTCGACCTGCAGCTTGCCCTCACGCGTCTTCGCGCGGTTGGCGAAGATGTCGAGGATCAACTGCGTCCGGTCGAGCACCTTGACTCCGACCGCCTCCTCGATGTTGCGCAACTGCGCCGGGGATAGCTCGTTGTCGAAGATCACGACGTCGACCCTGGCTTCATCGCACGCGGTCGCGAGGGAGGCGATCTTGCCGCTGCCGAGAAACGTGGCAGGGTCCGGCCTGCGCCGTTCCTGCAGCACACGCAGCACGACGTTGGCCCCCGCCGCCGCGGCGAGGCCCGCAAGTTCATCGAGAGAATGTTCGGGATCGAACTGGCGTGAGGAACCGCTGAAGAGCCCGACGAGCGCCGCACGCTCGCGGGCGCCGTTCGCCAGAGAGCGTGAAGCCGAACCGCGCATCACTGCAGCGATTCTAGCACGCGCTCCCACGCGATCCCCCCCGCACGGACGAGCCGGGGGACGGGATCGGTGAGGTCCACGATCGTGGAGGGTGCCACGCCAGGCGCCGGTCCGCCGTCGATCAGCACGTCGATGTGCGCAACAAGCCTGGGGCTGATCTCGTCCGCCGATCGCGCGGGCGGCGCGGTTGAGAGATTCGCGCTGGTCGCGGTGATGCAGAAGCTCGCAGCTGCGGCGAGCGCTCGAGCGATGGCGTGATCCGGCACTCTCACCGCAGCCGTGTCCCCTCCCCCGAGCGCTTCGCGGCAAATCAACGCGTGCGCGCGCAGCACCAGCGACAGCGGCCCCGGCCAGAACTGTGTCGCCAGCCTCCGCGCGGCATCGTGGAACTCGACGGCTTGTTCGGCCTGCGCGACGGTGGCGGCAATCAGCGGGCTTGCCTGGCCGGCGGCGCGTCCCTTCGCGTCGAACAGCTTCCGCACGGCGTCGAGGTTGCGTGGATCGACGGCAAGTCCATAGAAGGTGTCGGTTGGATACGCCACGATGCCGCCCGCCGCGAGTGCCGCCGCGGCGCGTGCAATCGCCGCCGACTCCAAGGCGTCCGGGTTGATGCGGATGAGATCCATGTTCCTGCCGTGTTTCCCGTGTTGCTCAGTAGCCTACAGTTCCTCCGGCGCCGGCGTGGCCGCCTTCGGCAGCGGGCCGGTGATCATCAGACGTTTGACGAGGATCGCGAGTGCGGCGAGGATGGCCGCATCGACCGCGAAGACGGCGCGGATGCTGGTGGCGCCGAGCAGGCCGCTGGCGATCGGGCTCACGGCCAGGCCGACCAGCGACGCCGTCGTGAGCAGGCCGAACCCCGCGCCCCTCGCGGCGGTTGGAATGACCACGGTTGCGGCGGTATAGGCGGCGGTCGTCGCCGCGCCGATGCCGGCGCCGAACAGGGCGGTCGGCAGCGCCAACCACCACGCGCTGCTGGTCAGAAGAAAGCCGGCGACCCCGATGCCGGCCGCGCCGCAGGTCGTCGCGATCACCGATCGGGCGGAGTGCCTCTGGAGAAACCGTCCGCACAGTTGATTGCCGAAAGCGGCCGTCCCGGCGGCGATCGAGAACAGCAGTCCGGAGATCAGGGGTACCGTGCGATCGTTCGCGCCGAGCTCGCCCACGAACAGCGGCAGCACCGGACCGAAACTCCGATCGACGAACTGCAGGCCGAAGACCACCACCATCAGGAGGATGAAGTTCTCGAACGCCAGGATGTTCTTGAAACTCACGCGGCCGGTGCGATCTCCCTCCCCCGCCCGCTTCACCCCCTTACGCTCGTCGTACGCGATCCCCATGAGAATCGCCGCCAGCGCGTAGAAGGCCGCCGTCACGAAAAACGCGCGGCGTAGACCCACCGCCTGCGCGACCACACCGCCGATCACGGGTCCGAGTGCCGGACCCAGCCGCTGGGCCGTCTGCACGAAGCCGATCGCATACGCCGTATGCTCTTTCGGCGCCGAATCGGCGGCCATCGTCAACGCCAGCGCTCCATAGCCGGCAAAGATTCCCTGGACGGCGCGCAGCGCGAACACGTGCCACGGCCGCGACACGAACGCCATCGCGGCCATGATCAACACGAAGGAAATCAGCGACCGCTGGACCATGATCTTGCGCCCGTACCGGTCGGCGAGTCGCCCCCATAACGGCGCGAGAAACGCCGTGATCGCCGGGGTCACGCCCAGGCTCACACCCGACCAGAGAGAGATCTCCCCGACGTCGGTGACCCCCAGCTGCTCGAAATAGAGAGGGAGGAACGGCATTACCAGCGTGAAGCCGGTGAAGCCGATGAAAGTCGCAGCGGTTGCCGCGTAGAGATTCCGCCGCCAGTCGCTCACGCGTCGGTTCTCACAGGAGATGAAGAGATCAGGAACATTAGTGTTTCTCCTGGTCTCTTGATCTCCTGTGAAGGTTTGTCAGAACCTCACTCTGACCATGCGCGTCTGCTCGACGTGGATCGTGTCGATGAAACGGATCCGCGCGGGCTTGCTCTGCATGATGAGCGAGTGGGTGCGGACGCCGTCACCGAAAAACCGGACGCCCTTCATCAGCGCTCCGTCGGTGACGCCAGTCGCCGCGAAGATGATGTTCTGGCCCGAGGCGAGATCCTGTGACGTGTACACCTTGCGTAGATTCGTGATCCCCATGGCGTGAGACCGCGCTTCGTCCTCCGGAGTGCGGACGACGAGGCGCGCGAAGATCTCGCCGTTCAGACAGCGCATCGCCGCGGCAGTCAGGACGCCTTCCGGGGCGCCCCCGGTGCCCATGACCGCGTGGACGCCGCTGCCGACGACCGCTGCGGCAATACCGGCGGAGAGATCGCCGTCACCGATCAGGCGGATCCGCGCGCCCGTGGCACGGATCTCTTCGATCAGGCTCTCGTGCCGCGGTCGGTCGAGAACGATGACGACGAGATCGTTCACGTCGCGCTCGAGGCAGCGCGCGATCGCCCGGAGGTTATCGGCGACCGGTGCGTCGAGGCTGACGGCATGTTTGGAGCTGGGGCCGACGACCAGTTTCTCCATATAGAGATCCGGCGCGTGCAGCAGGCCGCCGCTCTCCGACGCGGCCAGCACCGCGATCGCATTCGGAGCGCCCGTGGCACATAGATTCGTCCCTTCGAGCGGGTCGACGGCGATGTCGACTTTCGGGAAACGGACCCCCTTGCCGTCGGTGGCCTTGGCTCCAAGGCCGACCCGCTCGCCGATGAACAGCATCGGCGCTTCATCGCGCTCCCCTTCGCCGATCACGATGGTGCCGTCGATCGGCACGCTGTCCATGCACGTGCGCATGGCCTCGACCGCGACCTGATCGGACTTGTGGCGGTCACCCTGACCCATCGTGTGGGCGCACGCAATCGCCGCCTGCTCGACGACACTGAGGAAGTCGAGCGAAAGATCGGAGTCGGAAAGGGTCACTTGATCGCCGGCAATTCGCATCGCGTCGCCTTGTCCTGGCGGAACCCGAGCACGTAGTCCGCCTGCATCAGTTTGTGAATCTCGCGCGTGCCCTCGTAGATCACCGCCCCCTTGCAGTTGCGGTAAAAGCGTCCGACCGGGTATTCGTCGGAGTAGCCGTTCGCGCCGTGAATCTGCACGGCGTCCCCCGCGCAGCGCTCGGACGCTACGGTCGAGAACCACTTGGCCAGGCCGGTCTCACGCGTGTTGCGGCGGCCGGCGTTCTTGAGGAACCCGGCGCGCAGCCACAGTAGCCGCGACGCCTGGTAATCGGATTCCATGCCCGCGATCATTTCCTTCACCAGCTGGTGCTCGGCGATCCGCTGGCCGAATGTCTTCCGCTCTAGCGCGTAGGCGGCGCTCGCGTCCCGGCACGCGCGAATGAGGCCGGTGGCGCCGGCGGCCACCGTGTAGCGCCCCTGATCGAGCGCGAACATCGCGATCTTGAAGCCCTCCCCTTCCTTGCCGACAAGGTTTTCGGCAGGCACTTCGACATCCTCCATCTTGAAGGAGCCGGTGTTGCCCGCCAGGATGCCCCACTTCTCCTTGAGCGTCGCGCTCGAGAATCCCTTGAAGCCGCGCTCGATGATGAACGCGCTGATGCCCGAGGTGTCGCGCTGCCGCTTCTTGTCCAGGTCCGTCCACGCGAAGACGAGGAAATTGTCGGCAACGTCGGCGAGCGAGATCCACATCTTCTCGCCCGTCACGAAATACCGATCCCCCTTCTTCAAGGCAACGGTCTGAATGCCGCGGACGTCGCTCCCCGCCGCAGGCTCGGTGAGGCCGTACGTAGCGATCTTCTTTCCTTGCGCCTGCGGCACGAGGTATCGCTGTTTCTGATCCTCCGTGCCCCATGCCAGCAGGGAGAGACAGTTGAGCCCGGCGTGCACCGAGATGATCACCCGCAGCGACGTGTCGACGTACTCCAGCTCCTCGCTGACGATGCCGAGGCTGATGTAGTCCATCCCGGCGCCGCCGTACTCGGGGGGCACCGAACAGCCGAGCAGACCCATCTCAGCCATCTGCGGAAGGATGTTGCGGTCGAACCGATGCTCCCGGTCAAGCTCGCGGATCTTCGGCGCCACCGCGCGCGCGCCCCACTCCCGCACCGACTGTTCGAGGAGACGCTGCTCCTCGGTAAGGTCCAGATCAATCATGAAAGCCCTTTGCTGCTGAAATTACCGGATAAAAGAACGCACCATTCTATTTCAAGGTCCGTGAGTCTTGGCCCCCGGCTCCCTGGGAGTATTCTTGGAGCATGCGGCCGGTAATAGCCCTTCTAAGCGACTTCGGGACGCGGGACCATTACGTCGCGACGATGAAGGGGGTGATCCTCGGGATTTTCCCGGACGTCACGCTCGTGGATATCACGCATGAAATCGCGCCTCACGACGTTCTCGAAGGAGCGCTCGAACTGGCGGCCAGCTACAGGTTCTTTCCGGCCGGAACGATCTTCGTCGCGGTCGTCGATCCGGGCGTTGGATCGTCCCGCCGTGGCATCGCGGCCGAAATCGGGGACTACCGGTTCGTCTGTCCGGATAATGGCCTTCTGACAGCGGTCGTGCGCGAGGCACCGCCGAAGAAAGTCGTCGAGCTCACCGAGCGGCGATACGCAAGGCCGACCGTGAGCCGCACATTCGAAGGCCGCGACCGCTTCGCGCCGGCGGCCGCCTGGATGGCCAAAGGAGTGCAGTTGACCGCGCTCGGCAGGAACCTGCCCGACTACCAGCGCATCGATATTCCGGAGGCGGTGGTCGAAAACGGCCAGGTGAGCGGCGCGGTCCTGCGCGTGGACCGCTTCGGCAACCTCGTCACCAACATCGACAGGAAAACGTTCGAGAAGTTCGGCCGCGAGGGAGGGCTGCAGATCGACGCCGGCACCGCGA
>JACDCA010000660.1 GCA_013694635.1 Acidobacteriota bacterium
GCACACCAACCTCGATACGTACGAGCGCATCATCGAAGACGATGTGAAGAAGTCGGCGATGGCGATCGCGTCGGCGGTCTATCACCTCGCCATGCGGGACGAGATGCTGCCGCGCTTCTCGAAAGAAACGATGCCTCCAGCAGTCGTGAGTCGCTAGTCGGTAGTCGGTAGTCCAGCCCTTCAAGGGCTGCTCAAGGAGATATGAATGGCTGATGAACGGGACGACGCGGGCCGGACAGGCGACACGATGACGCGGGCCGCGGAGTTTGTCGGGAACAGACTCGGCACTGCCACGCGAGTGGTCGCCGATACCGCGCAATCGATCAAGGACACCGCCGGCAGCGTCGCGTCTTCTGCCGCCACCACGGCGACCGACGCGGCGGCGGCGGCGACAGAGGCCGCGTCTGCCGCGGCGGGACGTGTGGCGCCACAGCGTCGCACGGTCGCGAGGACTGTGCGCCGAGCCACGACGGCGGTCCGGCGTACCGCAAAGGTCGCAACCCGCCGCGTGACCAAAGCCGTGAGCTCGCCGAGCAAGACTGCGCAGAAGAAGGCCTCACGCAGCAAGAGCGGATCGAAAAAGGCCGCGCCATCGAAGAAGTCCGCGCCGAAGAAACAGGCGGCCAGGAAGCAGGCCGCGCGAAAGGGCGCACGCCGGAGCGCGACAGGCGGCGCGAAAAAGACATCGCGCGGCGGACGGCGTTAGCGCTTCTTCAGAACGATGACCGTCTTCCGCTGCGGCGGGGGCGGGGGCGCGCCGGGATCGCGACTGGCGTCCAGATACATCTTCGCGATGCCCAGTATCAACCGGCGCGAGCTGTCGAACGACAGCGAGTGTTCCGTTCGCGATTCGGACGTTCTCGTGAGGCGCGTATGCGTGAGGAGCAGCGTGCCATTCTTCCAGGCCGCCGTCGACCAGCGCTCCTCTGAGGGACCGGACGGCTCGCGTCTCGGCGTGCCGTCGAGGTTGTACGTCACCGTTTCGGTGCCGCGTTCGAGCGTATGCGCCACCGTCAGCGTGCCGCGCGCCTGCGTGATCCGCACCTCGCGCCCGACATAGCCCGGACTTATCGCCACCCACCTGCCGGCGAAATTCGGGTTCTGCGCCGCAACGGCGGCCGGCAGCGTCATGCCGACGAGTGTTATCGCCGCAAGCAATCGCATACGCGCTGTCAGATGACGACGTCCCACATGACAATGAGAGAGTCGGGCTCGACGTCCTTCGTCGGCGGCAGCACCTTCCCTATCGCAGCGCTCTTGCTGTCGCCGAGCTCCTTGAACAGCGGGTCGTTTTCGTTCAGCGGGTCATCGGGAAAGTACATCTGCGTCACGGGCCTGCTGTTCGCGCCGATGATGTCGAAATGGATATGAGCCGGGCGCTTCTCGCCTGGATTCAAGGCGTTGATCGGGTACGCACCCGGCCTGATGGTCTTGAACCGGTAGCGTCCTTCGGCGTCGGTCGTCTGAACGGAGAATCCCTCGAAGTTCGGGTCGAGCGGCGCCGGGTTCACGTCGGCAGGATGCATGTAGCGGCCGTGCGTATTCGCCTGCCATAGCTCGAGCCTCGCGCCTTTGACAGGCTCCCCTTTGGCATTGAGCACGCGGCCCATCAACTGGATGACCTGCCCCTGCGCCTTTCCTTTTTTACCCTTCACCACCGTCAGGTCGGCGTCGCGATCGAGCGGTTTGAGCACGGGATAAAAGGGTCCCATGATCTGTTCGGGCGTCAGGCGCAGATTCGGGTTCTGCGAGAGCAGGAGACCGGGGGCGATGAGCGTCAGTGCGCTCGCAGCGGCGATTTTTTCCAGCGCATCACGCCGGGAGGGCTTCTGGGGCATGGCGGTCTCCTGCGGTCAGGCTGGAAGTGTGTAGTCGAACTCGTACGAATGATCACTGCCCGCGACATTGATGGTCAGTCGTCCCGCTAATCCTGTCAACTGACCGGTTCCGGAGTCGGGCACCACGGTCACCGACAGTTGCGGTTCGCCGCGTGTCATCGTTCCGGTGTGCTGCAGGACGAAGGTCCCGGCACGGCCGTGCAGCGTCGCCGTGACGCGCTCGATGGCGACATACCCCGCGGATCCCTTTACGCCGGTGACCGCGCTGAGCATCTCACCTTTGCTCGTGCCCGCGAGGTCACCGTGCCACTGCTTATCGATTGATAACCGTCCGAGCGTCGCATCCGAACTGGCGTCGGCGAGCGGCTGGGGATGAAGCTTGACAGCAAACTTGCCTGCGGCGCGTGTGGACATGTCATTCCTTCGGCGGGGGCGTCGTCAAACTGCGGTTCAGGAGCGCGGCGAGCCGAAGCCCGCCCAGCGCGAGCCGCCTGTCCACGACGCGAATGTGCTCCGCATAGTATGCCTCGTCGATCTCTCCATACTCGGGAACCAGGCCCTTCTTCGCCAGGGCATGGGATTCAAGCGCCCATGCCGCGGGTGAGTCGACAGGTTCCCTGTCGAGCCGCTTGTGCCGAATGAGCTGCTGGAGCACGGTCAGGTACTGAAGGTCACCCAGCTTCCGCCGCGCGATCATCGTGCTGTCCCAGACGCTGTGCAGGTTGCACGGCCGGGAGGTCATCCCGCCGGGCGAGCAATCGGCGGTACCGAAGGCGACCACCTCGATGCCGTTGCCGCCGCGTTCGACTCCCAGCGCGTGAAACGGCTGGTGCAGGTCGCCGACGAAATGGACCAGAAATTTCAATGCAACCGCCCGGTCCGCGCGATCCAGGGAGGGATCGGCGAGGCGCTCCTGGTTGTACTGGATGCGGTCGACGACACAGTCGCGCCATTGGTCGCCGCGCCCGCCGGCAGATACGCCGGGCTGTCTCGGGCAGTCGCGATCGCGATTGTAGGCTTTCGCAAACGGCGGAATGTTGACGTAGTGCCAGGGACCAGTCTGATTGTTGCCCTCCAGGTACTCGTCCGCCCACGTCGCGACATCGGCCAGTGTCTGTGTGCCGAGCAGCCAGGAGACGTTCTGACGCGCCGTACCGGTGAGGTACGTCGATGCGACCATGCCGACCAGCCGGTGCCCCTGGGGGCCCCACGCGAGCGAGGAGGTGGACAGGCACACGACCGCCAGCACCGCCGCGAGGCAAGTCCTTACTCTGTGCGTCATCGGCCGTCGCTCCACAGGCGACGGACGCCGGCCAGCGCGCTGTCGTTGAAAGTCAGCTCGTACACGTCCGGAAATGTCAGGGAATGCCAGAAATCGTAAGCGAACGCCCGGTCGAATCCGTTGAGGATCAGCGCAAGGAGGCTTCCGTGCGTGGAAATTACGACGTGACGGCCGCGGTGCATCATCACGATACGCCGTACTGCTGCAATCCCTCTGCCCCGCGCGGCGGCGTTCGATTCGCCGCCTTCCGTGGCGGGGATGTCCGGACGCCGCCATGATGCCTCCAGGGCCGATTCGAAATCCGGCGCCGTCGTCGCCGATAGTTCCCGCTCTCGAAGATCATCGACGACAACGGGCACCAGGCGCCGCCGCCCGGCGAGGAGGGCGACCGTTTCGATGGCTCGCAGCGAGGAACTCGCATAGATCGCTTCGATGGGAAGG
>JACDCA010000671.1 GCA_013694635.1 Acidobacteriota bacterium
AGGATGTGCGGCGCGGCGAAGCCGTCCACCGTCATGTTCACGTGCGCGAACCCGCTGCCGCGGACGGTGAACTCGCTTCGCAGGTCGTCGGCGGCCGCCACCCCCGGCATGACCTGCACGGCGCGAAGCGGGTCGTCGGCGAGGACGCCGCGAAGATTCTGCAGGTCCGCGCTGCCGAGCACCTGCTGCGACGGGACAGCCGGTTCAGCGGCGACGAAGCGGTCGGCCGCCACGACGACAGTCTCTGTGTAGGCGGCGGTGCCCTCGCTCAAGGGGATCGTCAGTTCGAGCCCGGAGGCCGGAACCTCGACGTCCCGCCGGGCGAGGCCGTAGCCGACGACCGACACGAAGAGTTTTCGCCGGCCGACGGGGACGTTGCCTAGTACGAACGTGCCGTTCGCGTCCGTGTGGGTCGCGAGATCCGTCTCCTCGACGGCAACCAGAACCCACTGCAGAGACGCGCCGGTTACCGAGTCGACCACGCGCCCCTTGAGCGTGGCGCCCCCGGCCTGACCGATCAGGAACGCGAGCGCCAGGATCGTTATCGTCATTACGAAATCGTCACCTCAGCAGCAACAGCAGAATCGCGAATCTTAGATTTCCGAGGAAAAACAAGGGTACACCGCTTGCTCAATAGAGTGGTGCTGGCGGTCTGATATTTACGGCAGGGAGCCGTGAGTTGCTGGGGAGCCGGGCCGCCCGCAAAAAGACGCACAGGGCCTCGTGGAAACACGAGGCCCTTTTTTACTATGAACGACGAACGATGAATGTCGAACGAAGGCAGCCTTCAGAGTTCATAGTTCATAGTTTTATACTGACGCCCCCTCCGGATACTGCAGCGCGAGCCGCAACTCCTTCGCAAGCTGATCGACCGTGGTCTGCTTCCACGCCCCCTGGGTTTCGAATCTCAAGTCGCCGATGCGGCGGCCCCACGGTGCAATCACCCGGCCGATGGCGCGAAAGTCCGTGCGGTCGGCATGTTCCTGGTCCAGGCGGCGGATGACGTCCGGGGCAACGCGCACGAAGGCGCGGAGCGCGGAGGCGGACTTGATGCTGTACTTCCGTCCCGTCCATGCAGCGTTGAAGATCTGCGCGACCTGCTTCAGGTAATTCACGAAGAACTTCTTCGACTCCTCCCGAAACGCATCTCCCTTCCGCCCGGAGCCGAAGGCCTCCGCGGCGAAAAGCTTCTTGAGCTCCTGCGCGAGCGGGGCCTGCGCGACGCGGCCGCGGCCGACGCCGAGCAGCTTGATCTCTCCATACAACGGCGAGTCCTCGCGGTCGTTCAGCGCGCGGACGATGTCGTGGGCTGCAGCGAGATTGTCGTCACGATAGAGCTGCCGTCCGGAAAGAGAAACGAGGTGCGAGGCATTGAGCCGCGTGTGCTTGGCGTTGATGGTGACGAACATCTGCACGACGTGGTCTTCGGGAAGCCGGTCGAAGATAATCGCCGGCACGGTGAAGTCTTCTCCCTCGAAACGGTCGCGGTCGGCGTGCAGCGCAAGGAGCCGGTGCTGGCCGTCGATCGCACGCAGGATCCCTTCGCGTTCCGGCACTTTCAGGGTCCCCACCGACGACCCTGATTCGGTCGGCTCGAACTTCAACGACTCGTCGCAGGAAATGATGACGGCGCCGGGGATGGATGGGAGATCACGCGCCTGGCGGCACTGCTCGTAATACTGGACGAGCTCGTCAATCTTCTTGCGGATGATCTGCCGCTGGTAGGCCTTGTCGTTCGCGGCGATCCGCCGCTCCAGCAGATCCCAGTTCACCTTCGAGGACGGCTGGGGGGCCTTCTTGCGGCCGCCGCGGACCCCCTGCGCCTGCTCGCCATAGCTGAGCACCTCGAAACGCACCAGCTTGTCGATGTCCTTGGCGGTGAGGGCGGCCTGGTAAAACTGCACCCCGAACTGCTGCATCCTGATCGCTGCGACGCTAATCATAAGGTGTGTTTTTTCTTCGGTTTAGGGCTTTCTCTGGTGTCCGCCGCGCCCCGTCCGGCTCCCGGGCCATCATATATTGTGTCGGTCGAAAGTGCGCGCGCTTTTGGGTGGATGCCTAACTCGTTGAATTGCCGACAGTTAACCGTAGTCCAGCCCTTTAGGGCTGCATCTGCGTAAGGGTGTCCAGCCCTTCAGGGCTGCCCATCATGACAGCTCTCGGCCCCTCGTCTCCGGGATCCAGATCCAGACGAATGCAGCCGCGAGGAAGGCGGCCGATGACAGCGACAAAGCCATGCCGTAGCCATGGCTCTGGGCGAGGCTGCCCACGGCCCAGGGGGCGACAGCGCTGGCAACCCGGCCGACGTTATAGGTGAACCCCTGGGCGCTCGCCCGGATGGACGTCGGAAAGATCTCCGCCGTGACGGCGCCGAAGCCGCTGAAATAACCGGTCGCGAAAAATGCCACGAAGGGTCCGAGTGCCAGCAGCGCCACTGGATTGCGCACGGTGACGTACAGGAACAGCAGGCCGGCAGCCGCGAGCAGATATGTCACGTACGTGCGCTTTCGCCCGATGCGATCGCTCACGAAGCCGAAGGTCACGTATCCGAACCACATCCCCACCTGCATAACGAGGATGAACGCGGAGCTCGAGAGGAGCTGCAGCCCGACGCCACCCTGTTCCTGGGGCTGCGTCAGGTAACTCGGAAGCCAGAGATAAAACCCCCACCACGCGAACAGCGTAAACATGTTCATGAGCGTGAGCGCAACGGTCAGGCGAAGAAGCGGACGCCGGAAGGCAATCGCCAGCCCCTCGCGCTTGACCCCCGCCTGCGACGCGGCCTTCCAGATCGGCGGTTCCTCCACGTTGCGCCGGACCCAGAGTGTGAAGAACGCGGGCAGGATCCCGACGAAGAAGACCGCACGCCACCCGAAGGCCGGCTGCACGACGGCATTCACGAGCGAGGCGGCTGCATAACCAATGGCCCAGCCGCTCTGCATGAAGCCCAGTGCCTTGCCGCGATGCTGGGCGGGCCAGGTCTCTGAGACGAGCGCCGCACCGCTGGCCCACTCCCCTCCCATGCCCAGACCCAGCAGGGCGCGGAAGACCACCAGCTGTGTGACGGTGGTCGCTAAGCCGCAGGCCGCGGTGAAGACGGAATACAGCGCGACGCTGAGGATCAGTGCGCGTGTACGGCCGTAGCGGTCAGCGAGCAGCCCGAAGGCGACACCGCCCGCAGCTGCACCGAGTAGCGTCACGGACCCGAGCGCACCGGCCTGCGCTCCCGACAGACCGAGCTCCGCCCGGATGGCCGGCAGCGCCATGGCGAAGAGCGTGACGTCGAACGCATCGAGCATCCACCCGAGGCCGGCGGCCACGAGCGCCTTTCGCCCTTGCGGGGTCCCGTCTCTCCACCAGGAGAACATCAGGGCTCGCTTCCTGCCCCGGGCGCCGAAGCCTTGGCGAAGGCGGACACGCGAACGCCGGCGTGCTCGAGTCCCGCGCGCAGCGCCGCGGCGAGCCGCTCGGCACCGGGCGTGTCTCCGTGCACGCACAGCGTGTCCACGTCCAGCCGAATGTCGGCGCCGTTTCTGGCCCGCACGCGCTTCTCGCGCACCATCGTCACCGCTCGCGCCACTACGACGTCCACGTCATCGATGACCGACCCGGCAACGGACCGCGGCGTGAGGGCGCCATCCGGTTCGTAGGCGCGATCCGCGAATCCTTCGGCGGCAACCGTGAGGCCGGCCCGCCGGCCGGCGTCGAGCATCACCGACCCGGCAAGGCCGAAGAACGTCAGGGAGCGATCGAACGCGGCGACCGCTGATGCGATTGCGTCCGCGAGGGCCCGGTCGCGAGCCGCCATGTTGTAGAGCGCGCCGTGGGCCTTGACGTGCGCGAGTCGCACCCCCTCCGACATTGCGATCGCATGCAGGGCGCCGAGCTGACAGAGGAGGAGATCCCCCGCCTCCGCTGGCGTTGTCGGGATTTCGCGTCTGCCGAAACCCGCGCGGTCGGCGAACCCGGGATGCGCCCCGCACGCCACGCCGTGCTGCCGCGCGAGACGCAGTGTGGCGCGCATGGCCTTCGGGTCACCCGCATGTGCGCCGCAGGCGATGTTGGCGGAGCTGATGTGCGGCATGATCGCCGCATCGGCGCCCAGCTCCCATCGTCCGAACGACTCACCCATGTCGCAGTTCAGATCCACGCGCATGCTCGGGAACGCTACTTCTTCTTGAAACGCAGCGCTACACGTTCCTTCACGATTGAGCACACGAGCATGAATGCGGCGAAGGCGACAATCGACATCGCGGCGGTCGGGAAGCTCATGCTCTTGTGCAGGGGACGGACGATGAGGCCGTAGATCATCTCTACGTGAATCCAGTAGATGAAGAGCGACGTGCGTCCCAGCTGCTGCAGCGGGCTGAAGCGCTCTGCGGCCCATGGCCTGTGTTCCCAGGCGTACGCGAGGCCGATCACGGACGTGAGGATCCCGGTGCGAAGCAGAAAATAGGACGGCGAACTGGTCCAGAACTCCGACCGCGCGTACGGCGAGGGTAGGAATGACGCTCCCAATGCCGCAGTCGCGAGGGCAGCGCCGGCAATGGTGATGCGAATGATGAGCGTCCGCTCGCGCCTTCTCTCGGTCGCTTCCGCCAGCAGAACGCCCGGCAGGGCACCTGCGAATAGGAATCCCGCCCAGGGGAAGAACGCGAAAGTCGTGAAGCCGGGACGCGGGCGGATATAGCCCTCGATCGGATCAGGCAGCGACGACAGGAATCCCACCGACCGGACAGGCGGCGTGAGGAACGCGATGGCCAGCGCCGCGGCGGCGAACGCAATGCACCGGCCGCGATGGGTTCGGAACCATCCCCATAGCGCACCGGCGGCCATGATGCTGGGGCCCATGATGTTGAGGATATCGACCTTGAGCAACGTCTGCCACGGACCCCAGCTGAGGATGCACGCCTGGAGACGAAACAGGAACGCGAGGCCGAAGATCTCGAGACCGCGCCGCACGATCGCCCGGGAGGCGGCAGACACATCGGACGTCCGCCGCAGCTTTGACGCCGCCGAGAGCGACACTGATACACCGGCGAGAAACAGGAAGAGGGGCGCACCCAGGCCGCCGGCGATCATCGCTGCCGCGTACAGGGCCGAGTCCCGATCGTCGTAGCGCGTCCAGCTGTCGAGGATGTGCGCCTCGATCATGATCAGCACCGCGAGGCCGCGAAGCCAATCCAGATACCGGCGCCGCTTCGGCGAGGCAAGCTCGGTGTTCGGTTGTGGCCCTGACGGGGCAGGCATTCAGGCGCCGGAAGACACCGAGTAGGTCGTCGTCATGGGGATGTCCTGTCGCAGCGAATGCCAGACCGAGCAATAGGTCTCGTGCGACAGGTCCAGCGCACGCTGAATCGCGTCGCCGGGAATAGGGCCGTTGACGGTGAAGTGCAGGGTGAACGCCGTGAAACGCTTCGGATTGTCAGGCGAGCGTGCGCCCGAAAGATCCACTCTGAGGCCGTGAAGCTCGTGCCGCCCCTTCTTCAGGATGTGAACGACGTCCATGCCCATGCAGCCTGCCAGCGCGAACGCCAGCGATTGCATCGGGGACGGCCCCGCGACACCCGCGCTGTCGAGCGTTAAGCTGGCTTGGGCGGACGTTCCGCCGAAGACGAGGTCGTGTTCCCACACCAGCTGCAGGGCGAGAGGGGGCATCGTGGCATCGGACATGCCCAGAATGCTAACTCCAAACGAGTTGACCGGTTCTTAGGCTGTCT
>JACDCA010000672.1 GCA_013694635.1 Acidobacteriota bacterium
ATGGTACACAGATCCCGTCACGCGATCCGCCTCGATAGTAAGGGCGTGAAGAATCTCCGGCGGCCGGCGCATCGTGAAGAAGCACCAGTCCGAATGGACGACCGCGGCGTACAAGCGCCGCCGCAGCGCCAGGCCGAATCGCTGCTCGAGTGCCGGGTGCACCAGCATGTTCGCGCGGTACAGAAGCGCGTGCGCGGTAGACACTGCGGTGAACACGAGCAGGATGCCTGGAAGAGTTGGCTTGAGGCCGACCACAGCGAATGCGGCAGTCACGGCGTCCCCGATGCCTACGGCGCGGGCATCGGCGGTGGTCAGTCCGATCGACTGCAGCAACGGCACCAAAAGAACGAGGCCCGCCCCTTCTACGAACGCCAGCGCGATGGCAAGCGCGGCGGCTCCCGCGAGCGGCCATCGCAGCTCGCGCGCGACAAGGGTGACAAAGGGTCGCAGTGCGGCTAACGAGTTCGTCAACGGCTTCTCGCCGACGTGCGCCGTCGGTCGTCCTGGCGGTCTCGCGCCGGAATCGGTGCACGCCTGTGGGCCGCCTCAGCGCCGGCGGTCTGGTGCATTGCCACCGCCAGCAGAACGGTGAAGAACGCAGCATTGCCTGGCATCTGCAGACTGAATTCGACGAGCGATTGCAGCGCGATCGCGATGAGACCCATGGTGGCACCGACTCGGATCCAATGACCCCACGGATCATCCTGCGCGGCGGTGAAGCGGCGCCTGATCGCACGCACCACCAGTACAAACGCGATTACCGCCGGCAACCCGACCAGGACGCCCCCTTCAGCCGCGATCTGCAGATAGTCGTTGTGTGCCTCCTGAAAATGGAGGTCCCCCGCACCACTCTGATACAGCAGCATCGCGGTTCCGAACGTATTGAGACCCGACCCGGTCACCGGGAAGTCCCGGATCAATCGATCCGTATCGCCCCACGCCCGAATTCGCATCTGCACGGAACCCACTGAATCAGACGAGAACCGTTTCACGGCGTCACCGAGGCCAACCCAAAGTACCGGAACGGCGACAAGCAACGCGAAGAGCGCAGCGGCGGCAATGCGCGTCCGGCGTTCAGGCAACGCCTTGATCAGCAGCACTCCGAGCACGATGGTTGTCAGGGCAAGCGATGCCATCCCCGACCGTGACATGGACATCGCCAGTGAGAGTGTCATGATCAGGACCGCGAAGCCGATGAGGATCGACTGACCGCCGGCTGGCGAAGAGAACCAGAGTAAACGGCCCCTCCAATCGCGTCTCTCCTCCCGCCTTCCCTCCTGCCACAAAGCGCACAGCCAGGCAATCGCCAGCGGGATGGCCATCACCATCCACCCGGCGAAGTGGTTACGGTTCACGAAAGGACCAAAAGGCACGACCAACTTCGACTCGGGCACCCAGAACCCGTAGATCTTCATTCCCATATAGGTGTGGTCGCCGAGGATCGCCTTTTGAATGATGCCTATGAACGCCAGCACCACACCGAACGCGACGATCGCGAAAACGATTCGACGAACACCGATGCGTGAAAAGGCACGGAGCATCCCGGCCAGAAACACGACGAGCACCACCAGGAACGACAAGCCCAGTGCCGTGGCGGCGGGATTGATCGAGAGAGAATGTCGACCCGCGTTGAGGCTATACGCGAGGTCATGCTGCCGCAGGAACGAATCCGCGGAGGGACTGATCGTCTTCAGCATTCCCGCAGGCATCGGGAGGAGCTGGACGAGAACGGCGCCGATGACCGCCAGCAGCGCGAGGAGCGCCGCCCGGTTCGATCGGCTCATCGGGGGCCCGGCTCTTGACGCGAGTCCCAGCACTCCGATGGCAGCGCAGGCTATCAACAGCGGCACGTACGCCCAGGCATACACCGCGCCGAAAGCGAGCGCGCCCCACGCGATGATGGCGACGACCCCGGCCTGGACCATGGTTGACCGCGTCAGCTGGCGGCCGTGTTGCGCCCGTCCCTGAAGCCTCGAAAAAGGAGGCGGCGCGCGGGGGGATGTTTGAAGAGCGACAGGATCAGTTCGCGATGTCGATTGAATCGCGCGGTCTGACGGACGATCGGCATGATGCCGTCGGTGCGTGCGAGCTCGAAGAGCGCATTGATGTCCTCGTCGGTAAACCGGTCGGTCAGAACCCTCAGGGCCAGTTGTGCCTCGAGCTCCGGCCCGAGGCGCTTACGCCAGAGACGCTGGTATTCCGCAAGTCTGTGGCCGGTCAACGAGTCGGCAGTCAGCGCCTCTCCAAGAACATCTGCCGCTATGCCGGCGCTGACGAGGCTGTAATAGATACCTCCGCCGGTTGTCGCCTTCACCAGTCCGGCAGCATCGCCAACCGCCAGAACGCGGTCGGTAAACGTCTTCTGCAGCGGCGCGAGCGGAAGCATTTTCAGCCGCGGTTCCGACGGAGCACGGCGGTCATCCGGACGTTCAATGCTCCACCGGGGGGCGATTCGTTCGACGAACGCATTGAAGTGCGGGCCTGCATTTCGATCGCACATCAAGCCGATTCGCGCGGTCGCCGAGGGTCCACGTCGCACCGGGACCACCCACGCAAACCCGCCTGGCGCGACATCCTGCCCGAAATGCACCTCCACGTTTTCGAGCGGCGCGGCCGGCCACTCTACCTGCGCTGACTGGAGGAACACCGCCGGCAGCCCCAGCCCCATGCGGCGCTGAAGCACATAGTTCGCGCCGCATGCCAGCACGCAGGCGCGGCTGCGGGCTTCCGAGCCATCAGCCAACGACACCGTAACTCCCGCGCTGCCCGCGACGACGTTCGTGACGCGGCGCCCGGTGATGACCCTGACGCCCGTCGCTGCCGCCCTGTTGTGCATTTGATGGTCGAACAACCGCCGGTCGATGACCAACGCCTCGACGGCAGACGTCGTGTAGCTGACCGTTTCGCCGGATGGGGCGAAAAAGCGCACCGTGGAGAGGGTGTTGAGGATCGGCTCCTTCGGAAGGTCCAGCTCGTCATAAGCCTCGGCCGCGAGCACGCCGGTACAGTGAATCGGCGCTCCAGCCTCGGCGTGCTCCTCGTACAGGAGAACGTCCCATCCGTCCCGCGCCAGGA
>JACDCA010000697.1 GCA_013694635.1 Acidobacteriota bacterium
CGACTACATGACGCAGGACTGGGCCGACATGAACCAGTCGCTCTTCTCCGCGCTGTCGCTCGAGAAGCTGGCGATCTCCATCACCATCGGGCTGATCGTCATGGTCGCGGCGCTCAACATCATCGCGTCGCTCATCCTGCTGGTAATGGAGAAGAGCCGCGACATCGCGATCCTCAAGACGATGGGGAGCTCCTCCGCGAGCATCCGGCGGATCTTCATGATCCAGGGGCTCGTCATCGGCCTGATCGGCACCATCGGCGGCGCTATCTTCGGCTGCATCACGATCTATGTCGCCGATCGCTACAAGCTCGTTCGAGTGCCGCTCGACGTGTACCAGATCTCGTACGTCCCGTTCCGCCTCGAACCGCTCGACTTCGTGATCGTCATCACCGCCGCCATCGTCATCTGCTTCCTTGCGACTATCTATCCTGCCCGCCAGGCCGCAAAGCTGGATCCCGCCCAGGCCCTCAGGTACCAGTAAATGGGTGTGCTCCTCGTCGGTACCGGCGTTGAGAAAAGCTACCAGGCCGGCACCACTACGCTTCAGGTGTTGAAGGGTCTGGATGTGTCGGTCGCGCAGGGAGAGATGGTTGCGGTCGTGGGGGCGTCCGGGGTGGGGAAGAGCACGCTGCTTCATGTCCTTGGCGGGCTGGACCCCGCCGATGCCGGAACCGTGCGGATCGGCGACACGGAAATGACCAGCCTGCCTGACGTCCAGCTCGTGGCCTTCAGGAACCGTCACGTCGGCTTCGTGTTCCAGTTTCATCACCTGCTTCCCGAGTTCACGGCGCTCGAGAATGCCGAGATGCCGATGCGGATCGCCCGCCGTCCGCCCGCCGAGCGCCGCCAGCGGGCCCTGGAGCTGCTCGAGCGTGTCGGGCTTTCCGAGCGGCTCACGCATCGGCCGGGGATGCTGTCGGGGGGTGAACAGCAGCGCGTCGCGATCGCGCGCGCACTGGTGATGTCCCCGTCCATCCTGCTTGCCGATGAGCCCACCGGGGACTTGGACGAGCACACCGCCGAAACCCTGCACGAACTGCTGCGCGACATGCACCGGGAGCGCGGACTCACCTCCCTGATCGCCACCCATAATCCCCGGCTCGCCGCCGCTTGCGATCGGATCCTGCGGCTCGAAGACGGCCGGCTCAGGCCAGTCTGAATCGCCCTGCGCCCACGCAGCCCTAGGGCTGGACGCCCTGACGCTGATGCAGCCCTAAAGGGCTGGACTACGTGATGGTATTTGGGCAGGTGCCCACAGCAGGCGTAGGCCAGCCCTTTAGGGCGGCTTAGGACTTAGACGTTAGGCGTTAGGAGTTGACCCCGGAAACGCGCACCGGCTGGCAGTCGTCTAACTCCTATAGAGAAGGAGACTTAGCACCGAAAACCCATGGAGAGGGGTCACCCATGCCGTATAATGCGGCCCAGTAAGCCCCTCCTTTACACACAGGTACCACCGGATGTTCGAACGCTATACGGAACGGGCGCGACGTGTCCTCTTCTTCGCGCGCTATGAGGCCAGTCAGCTCGGAAGCATTTCGATCGAGACCGAGCACCTGCTTCTCGGATTGATCCGTGAGGGCAAGGGCCTGACGAGCCGGATCTTCGCCCGCTCGCACCTCTCCCTCGAAAGCATCCGCAAAGAGATCGAAGGGCGGACGGTCTTCCGCGAGAAGGTCTCGACCTCGGTCGAAATCCCGTTCAGCGCCGAAACCAAGCGCGTGCTCCAGTTCGCCGCGGAAGAAGCGGACCGGCTGCTGCACAACTACATCGGCACCGAGCACCTGCTGCTCGGGATCCTGCGCGAAGAGCGCTCGGTCGCGGCGACGATCCTCATGGAAAAGGGGATGCGCCTCAACACCGTCCGCGAAGATATCGTCGCGCTGCTCAACGAAAAGACCACCCTGACGCGCGTCAAGGAGACGCCGCTTCTCGCCGAATTCTCGAGGGACTTGACCGAAGCGGCGATGAAAAACCAGCTCGACCCGCTGGTGGGGCGCCATCTCGAGGTGGAGCGCGTTCAGCAGGTCCTCTGCCGGCGGACGAAGAACAACGCCGTGCTCATCGGTGAGCCGGGCGTGGGGAAGACGGCGATCGTCGAGGGGCTCGCGCAGAAGATCGTCTACGGTGATGTCCCGCATTTCCTCGCGGATAAGCGCCTGCTGGCGCTGGATATCTCGCTGATCGTCGCCGGCACCAAATATCGCGGCCAGTTCGAAGAGCGCCTGAAGGCGATCATGAAGGAGCTCACCGAGAACCCGAACATCATCGTGTTCATCGACGAGCTGCACACGCTGGTCGGCGCGGGATCCGCCGAGGGATCACTCGACGCCGCCAATATCCTCAAGCCCGCGCTCTCCCGCGGCGAGATCCGCTGCATCGGCGCGACGACCCCCTCGGAGTATCGGAAGTACATCGAGAAAGACCGCTCGCTCGAGCGCCGGTTCCAGGCGGTGAAGGTCGATCCGCCGTCCGAGAAGGAAACGATCGAGGTCCTCATCGGCGTGAAGGACAAGTACGAAGCGTTCCACCACGTCGAGTACACCGGCGACGCGATCGAAGCCGCCGTGTATCAGTCGAGCCGCTACATCACCGACCGCTTCCTCCCCGACAAGGCGATCGACCTGATCGACGAGGCGGGCTCGCGCGCGAAGCTGCGTGACGCCAGCTACAGCGAGGAGTTCGGCGAGATCAACAAGAGCATCCGCGTGGCGGTCGAGCAGATGGAGAACGCGGTCTCGGAGAAGAACTTCGAGAAGGCGCAGTTCTACCGCGAGCAGGAAGTCCAGGCCCGCGAGAACCTCCAGTTCGTGCGCGAGAAGTTCGAC
>JACDCA010000115.1 GCA_013694635.1 Acidobacteriota bacterium
ACGCGACGGTACGCCTGCCCGCCCGTGAGCACCGAGCCGCCGATCTTCACGACGGAAATCGTTCGCGTGGCCATCAGACCTCGAGTGCGCGAAAGTGCTTTGCCACGCAGCTGTGCCGTGCTGCACCGTGTTGCACCGTGGCTCCTGCGGCCGCTTCGATCGCGCGCAGCGCGGTTTCCACCCTCGCGCGTGACGCCGGCCAGGTCATCGCAGCGAACCTTTCCCGTCCGCTCGCGCTCGTTCGTTGCAGATAGATGCCGTACGACGACAGCAGATCTGCGATGTCGGCCCCACCAGGCAGGCGCGAGCCGGCGAGCGTGACGAACCAGCCGGTCTCCGGAGTCGTGGGTTCCACGCGCTCGAGACGCGGGAAGGCCACCGGCCGCGGCGTCGTCATCGCTTCGAGTACGTCGTCCAGGACGGTGGCGGCGGTTACTTCCGGGCCCGCTCCCGGCCCGCGGAAAACGAGCCGCCCGCGACGGCCGTTCAGAATGATTGCGTTCTCCGCGCCATCAACAGTGGCGAGCTGATGGCGGAGAGGCACGAAGGCAGGGCCGCTGAATGCCTGTAGGTTCCCGGTCCAGTCCGCGAAGATCACCGGCTTGAGAGTTCCACCGAGTTCGGCCGCATGGTCGATGTCCGCACAGTCGATCGCACGGATCCCGGTGGTTTCCACGGCATCCGTGCGAATGTTCGCGTGGGCGAAGTGCTGCAGAAGGACGACGAGCTTCTGAGCGGCGTCGATGCCGTCGATGTCGCTCGACGGATCCGGTTCGGCGTAACCGAGCCGCTGCGCGTCGGCGAGGGGTTTGTCGATCCCGCACCGCGCGTCGCGGGCGCGCGTGAGGATGTAGTTGCTCGTGCCATTGGCGATGCCGGCGAGACTCGTGACCTCCGCGGCGTGAGGACGTCTGGCGAAGGTGCTGAGAAATGGCACGCCGGCGACGACGGCCGCTTCGTAAAGGAGGGGAGTCGACGACCGGGTGGCCGCCGCGCGCAGTTCCGCGCCGTGCGCCGCGAGCAGCGACTTGTTCGCCGTCACCACCGGAATCCCGCGATGCAGCGCCTCCAGAACGAGCGTGCGTGCCGGCTCGATTCCGCCGAGAAGCTCCACCAGCACGTCCGGTGGCGTGGTGAAGAGGGCAGCGCCAGTGACCACGCGTTCGGCCGCCGGGTGCAGAGTCGGCCGCGGCCGGAGACAGTCCCGGACGAGCGCGTGCGTTATTCGCAGAGGATTCTGTGAGCCATCGCGCACAAGTGCGGCGAAAGCGCTGCCGACGTTGCCGCAGCCGAGCAGTGCGATGTGAATGGTGGCGGACGCGCGCGATGTGGACGGCGCGCTGCGTGTGTCGAGAGCGACGACAGACGTCATACGATCCTGTGGTGCGTGAAGCGTCCGTGATCTCCCCGGCTCCAGCCGGAGATGTCGGGCGGACGAAACACGCGAAACTGAGAGCGAGATCTTCGAAGACCGGAACGGTCTGCCGAGGTCTTATCTCTCCCGTTGATCGGGCAGGAAGAAGCACCGGGGCCTAAGCGCCTGGTTGCTGTGGCTTCAGCGGGCCTGTTCCCTCAGCCACTCTGGATAAGCGTCCGCAGCCTGCCTCGCCGTAGCTCCGGAGGAGCGAAGGCGGGCGAGTGCGAACAGGAGCAGCGTAGCCAACGCTCCGCCGTCGTGTCAAGGGGATACATTGATTCTTTGGGAGTTTGACCGTTTGGACCTTGGAGTTTTCCTCGCCGTTACGCTTCCGCTCGTCGCCACACCCGGCGCGTCTACTGCTGTTGTTCTGCGCAACAGCATCGCGGGGGGCACACGCGCCGGCCTCTTCACGGCCGCCGGATGCAACGCCTCTTCGGTGTGTTACGGCCTGTTGACCGCGTTTGGCTTTGCCGCGGCGCTGCAGGAGTGGCCGTCCGCATGGTTCGTGCTTCGAGCGGCCGGCGTCGCGTACCTCTCGTGGCTTGGCCTGACATCGCTCGCCCGCGCGATCCAGGGGACCAATCCGACTGCGCAGGTCTCGGCGCTTGCCGCTCCGGATCCGTGGCACAGCGTGTCGTCCGGCTTCGTGACGAACCTCCTCAATCCGTCGCTCGCGGCGTACTATCTCGTCCTGATTCCTCAGTTCATTCCACGCGGCGCCCCGTTTGTACGCGGCGCGTTGACCCTGACGGCAATCCATGTCGCCCTCGCCATGTCATGGCATTCGGCATGGGCTGTCGCCGGGTCCGCGATGGCGCGCGTGCTATCGTCCGGACGTCCGCGGCGGGCACTCGACGCGATCACGGGGATTGCGCTGCTCGCGATTGCGGTCAAAATCGCTCTGAGTTGACGGATCCCCCATGCGCAAATCCATTCTTCTTCTCTTCCTCGTCACCGTCGTTTACGGCGGGCTGGCCCTCGCCTCCCAGGAGGCGCCGCAGCTGCGCTGGTTCAAGGGCAACACCCACGCGCACACGATCGAAAGCGACGGCGACAGCCCGCCCGAAGTCGTGGCGCGCTGGTACCGCGATCATGGCTACAACTTTCTCGTGATCACCGACCACAACATCCTCGTCGCCGTCGATGGTCTCAACGCGAAACTGGCGAAGCCGGGCGAGTTCATCGTCATCAAAGGGGAAGAGGTGACCAACCGCCTGGGCGACAAGGCCGTCCACGTCAACGGCCTCGATACGAAAGCGCAGATCGGAGCGCAGACGGGCACGACGCTGGTCGAGCTCGCGCAGAAGAGTGTCGATGCGATCCGACGTGAAGGCGGAGTGCCGCACATCAATCACCCCAACTTCAGCTGGGCCCTGACGGCCGACCAGATCCGGCAGGTCCGCAACAACCAGCTGTTCGAGATCTTCAGCGGGCACCCGATGGTGAACAACGACGGGGGTGGCGGCACTCCTGGTCTCGAAGCCGCCTGGGACGCGATCCTCAGCAGCGGCATGTTGCTCTATGGCATTGCCGTGGACGATGCGCATACGTTCACGGATCCCGGGAATCCGGACGTGGCCGCTCCGGGGCGCGGCTGGGTCGTGGTGCGCGCGGGGTCGCTCGAGCCGCGCGCGATCCTCGACGCGATGGAGCGCGGCGACTTCTACGCGTCCACCGGCGTCGAGCTGATTGATTACCAGGTCACGCCGAAAGGGATGACGGTGACGGTGAAGACGAACACGTTCGCACGCTACCGGGTGCAGTTCATCGGCCGCGGCGGCGTCCTGCTGCACGAGGCCACCGGGAGTCCTTCGGCGACCTATGAGTTCCGTGGCACCGAAGGCTACGTCCGGGCGAAGGTGCTCGACAGCAACGGCCGCGTCGCCTGGCTGCAGCCGACGCTGGTTCCGGGCAAGTAGTCCGAGACGGTCACAGGAGAATAGGAGACCAGGAGGCTGTCACGCTGCCGGCGCGACCGCTCCTCCTGATCTCTTGATCTCCTGTAATCCTGCTAGAATCCCCATCTCTTTCAGCACCAAGGAGTTCCGATGACAGGCGACAGGATCCGGCGGTTCGGGATTTCGCTGGCCGCGGCAGTGCTCGCCCTGGTTGTGGCGATGCCGGCGCAGCAGGCCGTGACGGAAACCCGTGACCCGGCGCAGAAGCAGGACGAGGACTTTGCGAAGGCCGTCAAGGAATGGACGACGCAGCCGTTCTATATGAGCCCGCTGGTGGATCATCTGCCGCGCGTTGCAGGCATCCCAATGCCGAAGGATGTGCTCGGCTATCACATCGGTGCTCCTGCGAAGCTGACCTACTACGCCGACATCCTGAAGTACTACCGCGCGCTTGCCGCCGCCAGCCCGCGCGTGAAGATCGACACGATTGGCAAGTCCGACGAGGACCGCGAGCTCGTCGTCGTGTGGATCTCGAGCGACGACAACATGAAGTCACTGCAGAAGAACCGTGACAACCTCGCCAAGATCGCCGATCCGCGCGGTCTCACGCCCGAACAGATCAAACCGCTGATCGCGACGACAAAGCCGCACTACCACCTGATGGGCGGGCTCCACAGCGGCGAAACGGGGCCATCAGAAATGCTGATGGAGCTCGCCTACCGCCTGGTGACCGAGACGTCGCCGCTCATCAACCAGATCCGCGACAACGTCATTGTCTCGATCACGCCGGTGGCGGATCCCGACGGCCGCGACCGGAACGTCGATTGGTTCTATAAGACACGGGAAAGTCAGGGTGCGGGGGCTCCGAGGGGTGCGGGGAGTGCGACGGGTGCGATGGGTGCGACGGGTGTGCAGGGTGCGGCGCCGGCGCCGGCCGGGGGCGGCCGCGGCGGGCCGGGCGTTCCGTACTGGGGCAAGTACGTCTACCACGACAACAATCGCGACATTAATCTGTCGCAGGTCTCGATGCGTGCGCTGGCGGACTGGTACTTCACGGCGCATCCGCCGATCATGCACGACCTCCACGAAGCGATGCCGCTGCTCTACACCTACAGCGGCGGGCCGCCGCAGAATCCGAATCTCGATCCGATCCTGTTCACCGAGCTGCCGTTCTTCGCCAACTTCGAGCTGGCGCAGATGACCAAGTGGGGGATGCCAGGCGTCTACACGCACGCGTTCATGGACGGCTGGTCCCCCGGCTATCTCGGCTCGGTCGCTTACAACCACAACGGCATGATGCGGATGTACGAAACGCAGTCGGGAACGGAAGCGGCGACGCCGCCTGTGACTATACAAGGGGCGCCGAACGAGGGTGCGAGGGGTGCGGAGGGTTCGACGACTGCGGCGGGTGCGACCAGTGCGGCGGGTGCGACCGTTGCGGCGGGTGCGGAG
>JACDCA010000702.1 GCA_013694635.1 Acidobacteriota bacterium
TTCTCGCAATCGAGCATCCGCGGCTTTCTTGGGGACCGTCATAGGCGCGGGAACGCCCGGTCGTCCGCAGCGCGCAAGCTCGCCGCGCTCAGGACCTTTGCCCGCTATCTTCGACGGGAAGGCATCCTCGACGCGGATCCCGCCGCGCTCGTCGGAACGCCCAGGCGCGAGCAGCGTCTCCCCGCGCATCTCGGGGAAAAAGAAATGACGACGCTGCTCGAGATGCCGGACGTGACCCAGCCGCTCGGCCGCCGCGACCGCGCGATCCTCGAACTGTTCTACGCGTCCGGACTTCGACTCAGCGAACTGGTGGGGCTGGACCTCGAGGACGTCAACCTCTCCACGCGCATCGTCCGGGTCATGGGAAAAGGAAGGAAGGAGAGGCTCGTGCCATTCAATCGATCGACCGAGGCGGCCGTCCGCGCCTGGCTGAAAGACTGGGAGAGCTTCACTGCCGGGATGCGGAACGCGGACCGCGGGATGCGCGGGAAGCGACCGTTGAAAAAGCCGGCCATGCCGCTGTTTCTCAACTATCAGGGGGGCCGTCTGTCAACGCGCAGCGTCGATCGGCTGGTGAGAAAGTACGTCGCGCAGTGCAGCACGCGGTTCGGCATCAGTCCGCACGCGCTGCGGCATTCCTTCGCGACGCACCTGCTCGAACGCGGCGCCGACCTGCGCGCGATCCAGGAGCTGCTCGGTCACGCGCGACTCAGCACGACGCAGCGCTACACGCACGTGAACTCGACGCAACTACTGGACGCGTACCGAAAAGCACATCCGAAGGCCTGAGGCCCCGCTAACTTCCCGTCTGCGCGTACTCGCTCTCCTGCTGCGGCTGAACGGCATGGCGACGGCCGCCACGCGTGTAATCGATCCCAAGGGTCTTGATCTTGTAATTCATCACACGCGGGCTGATCGACAGCAGCTCCGCCGCGTCCTTCTGCACCCAGTTCGACATTTTCAGCGCTTCGACGATCGCCTGCCGCTCGATGTCTTCGAGCGGAATGCCGGTCGGCGGGATCTTTACGACCGAGCTCGCATCTCCGGAGGACTGGGTCGTCGAGAGCTCACCGAGCCGCAGATCTTCGCTTGTCAGGTTCGGACCCTCGCTCAGCAGAACGCCGCGCTCGATCGCGTTTTCGAGTTCCCGGATGTTGCCCGGCCAGTTGTAGCGCATGAGGAGTTTCACCGCATCCGGCGCCAGGCCTTCGACGTGCTTTTTCAGCTCTCCACCGAACCGGCGCAGGAAGAAAGCGGCCAGCGCCGGGATGTCGTCCTTGCGCTCGCGCAGAGGGGGCGTTTCGATGGACACGACGTTGAGCCGATAGTAGAGGTCTTCGCGGAACTGCCCTGCGGCGACCATCTGCGGCAGGTTTCGATTGGTCGCAGCGATCAGCCGCACGTCGACGCGCAGCGTGCGCGTGCCGCCGAGGCGCTCGAACTCGTGCTCCTGCAGGACGCGCAGGATCTTGGCCTGAGTATTGGCGCTCATGTCCCCGATTTCATCGAGGAACAGCGTGCCCCCGTCCGCCTGTTCGAAGCGTCCGACGCGCTGCTTGTCAGCGCCTGTGAACGCACCCTTTTCGTGTCCGAAGAGCTCTGACTCGAGCAGGTTCTCCTGCAGCGCGGCGCAGTTCACCTTCACGAAGTTGCGGGCGGCGCGCAGCGAGTTGTGATGGATGGCGCCGGCGATGAGCTCCTTGCCGGTGCCCGTCTCACCGCGGATCAGCACGGTCGTGTTGCTCTTCGCAACCTTCTTCACGACGCCCAGGACGAATTGCAGCGCGCCGCTCGCGCCGACGATGCGGTCGAAGTCGTAGATGTCCTGCTGGGTGTGGCGGAGGTACTCGATCTCGTGCTTGAGGCGGCGGTGCTCGATCGCCTTCTCGATCTTGAGCTCCATCTCCTCGATCTCGAACGGCTTCTGCACGTAGTCGAAGGCCCCGATCTTCATGGCCTCGACGGCGGTGTTGATGGAGCCAAAGGCCGTCATCAATATCACCGCCGTCGTCGGGTGCAACGCTTTGGCGGTGCGCAGCACGTCCATGCCGTCGCTGCCGCCCATCTTGAGGTCGCTCAATATGACGTCGTACTGCCCCTCGTGCAGTTTCTCAATGGCAATGTTGCCGTTCGGTGCTTCGTCCACCTCGTGGCGTGCGTCGGTCAATGCCCGCGCAACACCGCGGCGGAGCGAATCGTGATCGTCGGCTACCAGAATCCTGCCCATGTACCCTCATTCCAGACCGGCTGAAGCCGGCTTACGCGTTTATCCGAA
>JACDCA010000734.1 GCA_013694635.1 Acidobacteriota bacterium
CGTGGATTCTTGCGGCGCTGCTTGCGGCCTGTGCTTCCAGCCCGCCGGCGTCAGTCCTTGCCCAGGCGTCAGCGCCTGCGCAGTCGCGCGGAGAAGTGTTTCCTGGAGCCGAGTGGGAACGCATCCAGGATCCCTCCAGGGCCGGGTACTGCGCCGACAAGCTGGCGCTGGTCACTGCGCGCGCGAAGGAACTCTCGACGACGGCGATGATGGCGGTCGTGGGCGGCCGCACACTCTACGAATATGGCGATCTGACGACAGTCAGCTACCTGGCCTCGGCGCGGAAGAGCGTGCTGGCAATGCTGTTCGGGAAGTACGTCGCGGACGGCACGATCAACTTGAACAAGACGCTCGCGGACCTGAAGGTCGACGAGATTGGCGGGTTGATGCCGATCGAGCGGACGGCAACGGTCGCCGACCTCCTCGGCGCGCGATCCGGTGTTTAACACGAGGCCTCGAACGCCGGTGACAACCTTGCCGATGCGCCTCCGCGCGGCTCTCAGAAGCCAGGCACCTACTTCCTTTACAGCAACTGGGACTTCAATGCGCTCGGCACGATCTTCGAACAGGAGACCGGCCAGAACATCTACGACGCCCTCGAAAAAGACATCGTCCATCCCATCGGCATGCGCGACTTCGACCGCGCCACGCACCGCCGGAACGGCAACGCGTCCAGGTCACAGCACCTCGCGTATCACATGAACTTCTCGACGCGCGACATGGCGCGGATCGGATACGTCATGCTGCGCAACGGCCAATGGAACGGCCAGCAGATCGTTCCGGCCACCTGGGCGAAACGGATTTCCACGATCGTCACCCCCGTCAGCGAAATGAATCCGGCGGGATTGAGAGACGATCCGTTCGGGTATGGCTACCTGTGGTGGGTCTGGGACGGCAACGCGAACACCGGCGCGTTCGAAGGCGCCTACACAGGGGGCGGCGCGATCGGCCAGTACATCACCGTCCTGCCGAAGCTGGACATGGTGGTAGCCCACAAGACCGTCCCCGCCGAAACCCGGAACGTCTCCTGGCCGCAGTATCAGTCGTTGTTGGATTTGATAATGGCGGCGAAGGGTTGCGACGTGAAGCAGCCCTAAGGGGCTGCTCAGAATGCGATCGACGCGATCAAGGGGTGATGATCCGAACCGAAAGATGATTCGGCGCGCTTGAACTCGGTGCGCCATTGGCCGGGGACGCGGAAGAACAGGTGGTCCAGGCGCAGGAGGCCGAGGAACGTTCGCCGGCCGTCGGTCACGCGGGTACCCGGAAAGGCCGCGTTGAGCTCGCGATACGCGGCGTCGAGGAAGCCGAACCACGTGTTGAAATCGCCGCCGAGAACGAGCGGGTCCATGCCGGCGAGCGCATCACGCAGACCACGCGCCTGCCGCATCCGCGCGAACTCACTCCCGACCCACACCTTCTTCACGCTCGTGTTGTCGAGATGCGCGTTGGCGAGGCGCAGCGTCCAGCGAGTGCCGTCCGACCGGATGCCGCGCACCGTTGCGGCAAGGGCGACACGGCGCTGCTTCTCGAACGGAAGCTCGATCGCGGCGAGATTCTCGAGCGGCAGCGTCGAGAGGATGGCGTTGCCGCGATCCTCGCGCGAGAGGGCAGGGGCACCGTTTCTCATCGACGGCACGTAATACAGCGACATCCCGAGCGCCTTCGCCAGGTCATCGACTTCCCGCGTCGACTTCCCCCTGATCCGCCGCGCAAACGCCCCGTTCACCGGCGCGCGGGGCAGATCGTCTCTCCCGCGAAACGCCTCCTGCAGCAGCAGTACGATCTGGGTGTTTGGATGATCCGCCTGCACGGTTCTCAACAGGGCGGCGACGTCCCCCTCACCGAGCGCCATGTTCCAGCTGACGATCGTGAGCCTGTCGATGGGAGGCGGGGACTCGGCGGGCGCGAAGTTCGCAATGAGCGGCTGACCCACCGCGGCGCGCCAGCGTGACAGCACGACCGCGTCGGCGGGTGAGCGCGGCGTCAACCACGTCACCCTGAGAGACGGATGCGAGAACGCTTCCGCCGCCGGAGCGATGTGGTGATTGCCCGCGCATCCCGTGGCGAGCGCGCAAATGGCTGCGAGGGACACCTCGCGGAGGCGCCGCTGGAGGAGGCGTAAAGACCAGATCAAAAGTGTGTTCCGCTGGAGACCCTTATTGTACCACAGGTGACGTCGAGGGACCGAACATCCGCTCCGTCTCATTGTTGAGCAGGACCCAGAGCCCGTAGACCCCCATGATCGTGCCGAATGGGATGTTGATCAGGTGGATCGCACAGAGGACGATGGCGAGAATGCGCGCCCAGGGACGGAACTTCAGCAGGCCCCAGCCGGCGATCAGCCCAGGCAGCGACAGGACGAGAATGAAGATGACGAGGGCCGTCCCGGTGAGCCCGATGATCGGCAGCGCGACCGCCGCATCGGCGTCGCCCGATGCGCCCAGGATGCCCGCGCTGACGCCGAAGACGGCTATCAGGGCGAGAGCCGCGAGCACACCCATCGCGCTCAGCGCGATGAACAGGACCGCCAGGACCTTGACGTGGGTCTGCATGAGCGCCCCTTCCGGCTATTTGTCGTTGTCCGCCTCGCTGTCCGGCTCGACATCCTTGCTGTCGTCGACCGCCACGCTGTCGTCGGCCCCGTCGCCATCGCCGTCTTCCGCCGCCCCCGGTTTGCTCTTCGCGATGTCGTAGATCTCCACCGGCTCTTCGTCCTTTGCGCGCCAGTCCTCGTCCTCGTCATAAAGCGTCGTGACGGGGCGAGCCTTGATCGGGCCTTTCGGGCCGCGATCGTCTTTGCGCGGCGGCTTGCGCTTGTTTTTCGGGGGAGCATCCGGGCCGAAATTCCGGCTGCGGGGCCCGCCGGTGCCGGCGTCCGGAGGTCGCGAGAACCCACCGGGTCGGGGAGCGCCGAAGCCGCCGCCACCACCGCCTCCGCTGAAGCCGCCGGGCGCGCCCGGTCTGGGCCCGGTGAAGCCTCCAGGCCGCGGGCCCGGTGGGCGGTCTTCACGCGGACGCGCTTCGCTCACCGCGAGGGGGCGACCCTTGAACGGTTGCTGGTTATAGCGGCGGATGGCTTCCTCCGCGACGGCACGATCGACGTAGTCCACGAACGCGAATCCACGCGGACGGCCCGTTTCTCGGTCGGTGGGGAGAACGATCTGGGCGGGTTCGCCGACGCTCGACAGGTGCTCTCGCAACTCTGCCTCTGATGCCGCATACGGCAGGTTGCCTATAAACAGACGGACTGACACAGCCCCCTCTTCTCGGGATCCGGTGATCGCCTCGGGGACCGCCCCCTCAGAGCATCCGGAAAAGCTCAAACAAAATAGCACGGTTCCCCAATCGCACGTCAGCCGTAGTGCCTGCCGAGGTTGAACCTGCCGAGCCGGAGGGCTACCATGGACTGTTCAGGTTCTTACGACACACCCACAGAGCATGTCAGCGACGAAAACCAGCATCCGGCGGGGTCAGATCGTGATCCGCGGGGCGCGCACTCACAACCTCAAGAATGTGGACCTTACGCTGCCCGCGAGGTCACTTATCGTCATGACCGGGGTCAGCGGATCGGGGAAGTCGTCGCTCGCTTTCGACACGATCTACGCTGAGGGGCAGCGCCGGTACGTGGAATCGCTGTCGGCCTACGCGCGGCAGTTTCTCGAGCGCATGGAGAAGCCGGACGTCGACAGCATCGAGGGGATCTGCCCGGCGATTGCCATCCGGCAGAAGAACAGCATCCGCAATCCGCGCTCGACCGTCGGCACTACCACCGAGATCCACGATTACCTGCGGCTGCTCTATGCCCGCGTCGGCCGCACGTTCTGCCGTAATTGCGGCCGCGAGGTCATTCGCGAAACGGCAGAAGTGGTCGCGCGCCGGCTGTCGGATCTGCCGTCCGGCACCCGGCTCCTGATCGGCTTCGAAATGCCGGTCGTCACGACGACCCCGCTGGCGCCGGCGCCCAACCAGGAGGTGGACGACGAGGACGCCCGGGATGAAGGGTCCGACGAGGCGAACGCTCCACAGTTGACGCTGCCCGATCTCGTCGATCCGGTCGGGGAGACGCTTGCCGCGCTGCGCAGGAAGGGTTTCGGTCGCCTGTTCATCGACGGCGCGGCGGTGACGCTCGAGGATATCGATCCCGCGACGCTGCGCGACCGTCCCACCCTCCAGGTCATCGTCGATCGACTGAAGGTGGAGGGGGACATGCGCGCGCGCCTGACCGACTCGATCGAGACCGCGTATGCGGAAGGTGGCGGCGCGGCCTTCGCGATCGAGCTGCCGTCGGACACTTCCCCCCATTCCTTTCACAAGTTCTCCGAACGCTTCGAATGCCGGCCCTGCGGGATCCAGTACGAGGTGCCGCAGCCGCGCCTCTTCTCGTTCAACAATCCCTTCGGCGCATGCCCGGTGTGCCACGGCTTTGGCAATGTCATCGAGCTCGATATGGGGCTCGTGGTCCCCGATCCAACGAAGTCGATCCAGCAGAACGCCATCGAGCCGTGGAGCAAGCCGCATTACCGCGCGCAGCTCGCCGACTTGAAGCGCGCCGCGCGCGTCCGCGGCGTGCGCACGGACGTGCCGTGGAATGCCCTGACGGACGAAGAGAAGCAGTTCGTCATCGAAGGCGACGGTGCGTCGTTCGAAGGGGTGAAGGGATTTTTTCGCTGGCTCGAGCGCAAGAAATACAAGGTCCACGTCCGCGTGTTCCTGAGCCGCTACCGCGGATACCTGACGTGCCCGGACTGCAAGGGCGCGCGCCTGCGTCGCGAGGCACGCGACGTGCGCGTGGGGGACCGGACGATCGATGCGGTGGCGGCGCTCACGGTGCGCGACGCCGAGCGCTTTTTCGCGGAGCTGGCGCTGACCGAGAAAGAGACTGTGATCGCCGAGAAGGTACTGGCGGAAATTCGCCGGCGGCTTGGATTTCTCCGCGACGTCGGCCTCGATTACCTGACGCTTGACCGCCTGTCGTCGACGCTGTCGGGCGGCGAATCGCAGCGCATCAATCTCGCCACCTCGCTGGGCTCGGCACTCGTCGACACCCTGTACGTTCTGGACGAGCCGTCGATCGGGCTGCACTCGCGCGATAACGAGCGGCTCATCGCCATCCTTCGTCAGCTCCGCGATCAGGGCAATACGGTGCTGGTCGTCGAACACGACGCCGACATGATCCGCGTCGCCGACCGGGTGGTCGACATGGGGCTCGGGGCAGGGGAGCAGGGGGGGCGCGTGATCTTCAGCGGAACGTTCCCAGAGCTGCTCAACGAACCGCGATCGCTGACCGCGAAATATCTGCGCGACGAGCTGGCGATTCCCGTGCCGGCGACACGGCGGAAGCCGATTGCACAGAAACTCAAGGTTCTCGACGCCACGGAGCACAACCTCAAAGGGGTAGACGTCGAGATCCCCCTCGGGGTGCTTACGTGCGTCACCGGCGTGAGCGGGTCGGGGAAGAGCACGCTCGTCCACGACGTCATCTATGCCGCGCTGAAGCGCTCGAAGGGTGACTGGGACCGCCGCGTCGGCGTCCACCGGAAGCTCGAAGGGGCCGAATACGTCAGCGACGTCATCCTCGTGGACCAGAACCCGATCGGACGCACGCCGCGATCGAATCCCGTCACCTACCTGAAGGCATTCGATCCGATCCGCGAGCTGCTGGCCGCCACCAAGGACGCACGTTCGCGCGGCCTGACCGCGAGCCACTTCTCGTTCAACGTCCCTGGCGGACGCTGCGAAGCGTGTGAGGGTGAAGGGGTCGTCAAGGTCGAGATGCAGTTTCTCGCCGATGTCTTCGTGCCCTGCGAGCAGTGCGAAGGCAAACGGTTCAAGCCGCAAGTGCTCGAAGTGAAGTACCGCGGCCGTGGTGTGGACCAGATCCTCGACATGACCGTGCGCGAAGCGCTCACCTTCTTTGGCTCCTCGCCAAAGGTGCTGCGCCGCCTCCAGGTGCTCGACGAAATCGGCCTCGGGTATCTTCGGCTCGGCCAGCCGGCAACGACGCTGTCGGGTGGTGAAGCGCAGCGGATCAAGATCGCCGCGCACCTGTCGTCCCACACCGGCGACCGCGTGCTCTACATTCTCGACGAGCCGACCACGGGTCTGCACTTCGACGACATCGCGAAGCTGCTCGCGGCGTTCCGCAAGTTGCTGCAGGCCGGGCATTCGCTGCTCGTGATCGAGCACAATCTCGACGTCATCAAGACCGCCGACTGGATTATCGATCTCGGTCCCGAAGGGGGAGAAGCAGGGGGCCACGTGGTTGCCACCGGCGCGCCGGAGCAGATCGCGCAGCTTGAAACCTCACACACCGGACGGTATCTTCGCGACGTGCTGGCCGTCGGCCGATCGAATGCGTACGGCGCCTCTCGTAACCAAGCATCATGACAAACATCTTCCTTCTGACGCTTTCCCTCCTCCTGGGGGCCGACGGAGCCACCCAGCAGCGGCTGGACGATGTGGTGCGCAATCTCCGCAATCCGGACTATCGCGCGCGCCTCGAGGCGCTGCGCACGTTGCGGGAGGCGAAGCACGTCGACGCGATTGCGGCGATCGCGCCCCTGATCAACGATGCG
>JACDCA010000744.1 GCA_013694635.1 Acidobacteriota bacterium
AGCCACGTCAGAGCGAAGCGCGTGCGCCCGCGATTTCCCGATACACCGCTTCGACCTGTTCCGCCATCCGCGCAACCGTGTAATGGTGACGGACGCCCGCGACGCCCGCCTTGCTCATCGACTCGGCGAGTCCGCTGTCCGAGCGCAGCGTCAGGATGCCGTCGGCCAGCGCAACTGGATCGTCAGGATCGACGACGAGTCCGCCTCCCGTGCGTTCGATGATCTCCGGAAACGCACCATGACGCGGTTCAACCACTGGCACACCGCACGCCATCGCCTCGAACACGAACATCCCCTTTGGCTCCCGGTACGTCGTCGGCACCGACAACACGTCCATTTCATGCAGGAACGAGACTTTGTGGGCGCGATCCAGTTCGCCGCGATAGGTGAACTCTTTTTCCAGGCCGGCAGCACGCAGCCGCCCCTGCACGGCCTCGAGATACGGCTTATGTTCTGGGGCGAGGTATCCACCGGCAATCAGCCGTGTGTCCTCCATCCGCGGCCGGCTTCGCAATTCGATGTAGGCCTCGGCCAGCAGGTGGAGGCCTTTCTCGGGAGCGATCCGTGCGAGATAACCGATCGTGAAGGGACCGGTGCGATCGGCCGGGCGCGGTGAGAAACCTTCGAGGTTGATGCCGAGCGTCGCCAGGCGCATCTTCGAACGTGGTACGTCGAGATAGCCCGGCATGTAGTTCATGTAGTACTGGCTGACGGGCAGAAAGGCGTCCACGTGAGCGCTGGCGTCCTTGATCAGCGACATCGCCTGCGAGCGAAATGGCTCCCCCAGGCCATCCAGAAACAGGTCGTCACCCTGCAACGTGACGCAGACCGGAACGCCGAGCGCACGCTTCAATGGCTCGACGAGACCGACCAGCAATGAGTACGGCAGATTGATGACGTCGAAGCGGGATTCCGTTTTCAACCAGTCGAGCAGCTTCGCGATCTCTTTTGCCTGGTAGCCGCGTTCGCCTCGCAGCATCGACACCGTCATTTCGCCGAGGCTCTTCGCATCGACCTTGATCTGGCGGTTGGTGGCGAGGCGCAGGGCCCAGTCGGAGTCCCACAGCCGATCGACAAAGCGCGGCGTGTGACGGAACACCGCGGAATGTTGCTGGAGGTACACGCTGATGCCGCCGAAAAACACGTGGTCTGCGCTGACGTTCTTCTCGTCCGTCCTGGTAGGGGTGTAGACGGGCGAGAGGATGACGTCGTGGCCGCGGCGCAGGAGCTCGGCGGCGAGAGCGTTGTCACGCAGGCACGAGCCGCAATACATGCTGCCGGCGCCGCCCGTGAACGTCAGGATTCTCATGGAGCGGACGCGGCCGCCGTTTCACGGCGGTCCCAGCCCGCCTGGAACGACCTGCGCGCGTACAGGTGCTCGAAGAGATTCCCCTCGTGCGGCTGGTCCCAGCTGATCACGTTGGTGGGGACCGGCCCGACGTTCAGACGGTCCACCAGTGACGACATCAGCAGGCGATCGATCAGGCTGCGGTCCTGAGTCAGCGCGCTCACCACCAGCGTCTTCCCCATCGGTTCCGGCATCCGCGCCATTTCTTCCGGCGATACCTTCACGACAGCGGCGAACGGAAACAGGAACTCGCGATTCGCGAGCGGATGGTCGGCGCTGTCACACAGGACGACCGTCGGAAGAAGATACGTGCCGCCGTCGTACTCGACCAGCCGCGGGCCGTTGCGGCGTTCCGCGGTAATCTCACGCGCGCCTGATGTCTCGAGGCCGATGTCGATCTGCTGCGAGATCCGCTCGGCAACCCGCGGATCGGCGAACGGCGCCAGACCGGCGTGTTCGTCGTCCACTGGGCGCGGCACGATCTGCAGCAGCCGCTCGGCGATCCCGGCCGCCACGCGATCCGCATGGGAGGCTGCGACCCAGACGCCGGACGCATTCACGCACGATCGGCCGCCGTTGTCGGCAATCGACGAGGCAATCAGTCCGGCGTGCTCTTCCCACGAGCCGATCTGGTCGTCGCCGATGAGGACCTTGCTGTAGCCAGGGCCGTGGATCTCGACCCGCGGATCCCCTTCCCAGGATCCCACGGCCGACACGTCGCCGAAGAACATGCTCCGACCCGTGCGCCGGAGGATTTCACCCGCGCCGGCGTGGTCCGCCGGGAAGTAGCAGAAGGCTTCGGCCGGGCACCCTGCCTTGATGAACGCCTGTGCGATTCGAAACGGGCTCCACGGTTCGGCGCTTCCAGGCTTGAGCACGACCGGTGTCTTCAATGCGATGGAGGGGACCCACAGCGAGTGCACGCCGGGTGAGTTGCTCGGCAGCACGACGCCAATTGCCTGCGTCCGCGGATAAAAGCTCAGCGCGTGTCCGGCGTGCTCGCCGAAGCCCGCATCGAGCAGCGAGAGGTCGAGGGCGCGCGTCAGGCCACGCAACACTGTCCGCATTTCCTTCATCACGCTGGCGATCTTGGTCATGTTTCGCCGCACCATGACGTGCGGCATGCCGGTGGTCGCCGACAGCTGGCGGACGTAATCGTCAGGCGACTGCCGGCCGTCGCCGAGCGGCAGCGTGTCGGTCAGGAAGTGATCCGCGGCCTGGGCGCAGATCTCAAGGAGACGTTCGAACGGGATCCTGGCCAGCGCAGCACGCGCCTCGGCCTGTGTTTCGTCGCGCAGCTCGCGGCGAATGATCCCGGGGTTCACCTGGCTCATCTCGGCGAAGGTCTCCCGCGTCTTATGGTGCGGGATCCGGATGATGTCCAGGCTCTTGTAGGGAACGCCGTGTCGCAGAATCGGGATATGAATCATGTCATCGGCCTATCGTTATCGGCCCATCGGCTAATCGGTAAGACGTCAGTTTAATTCACACCGTTTCCGGGCAGACTGGTGCAGGGATCGGCGGTGGGCTCGAGTTTCACGATGAATACGCGCGGTGTTGTCTCGCGAACGGCTGGCACCCTGCGAAACCGGACCGTTACTTGACGTATTGCTGCGCGGCGGGCCCGATCAAGTCGCACGACGGGGCGCAGACGCCGTTACAGAGGACCCAGCCCTCCGGACAGTCATCGCTCCCTGGCGGCAGAGCGAGCTTCCCGCGCAGCGCCGCGAGATCCTTCAAGGTGTGGCGAAGCACTTCCTCGATCTGCTCGTACGTCCCGCGGTCGGTGGCATAGAGCTCCATCGCGTCGTTCTCGATGGAGTTGGCAAACCAGCGGAACGCGGCAAAAGAAGTCGTGTCGTTCGGGGAAGGCTGCCATTTTGTCGGTGGCATGAGTGTGTCTCCTGGTGAAATGATGAAACAGCCCTGAGGGCTGGACTACCGCACGTGATGCAGCCCTCTCTCTCTAGAGGGCTGGACTACAGCTGTTGGCCTATCGTTTTACGAGCCAGATGTCGTGACGGCGCTCGTCACGCGCGAACACTATGCCATCACCGCCGAGCGGATGGATGCCCGAAAAAGAGACGCCCGGCGCCTCGTTGGTCGTGAGCTGCCGCATCTTACCGTCGGCGAGATCGAGTGTGAATATATTCTGGATGCCACTGGTGGCGCGCGTCAGGAAAATGCGATTGCGCAGGTGATCGAGGCGGACGGTCGCAAAAAATCCGTCGACCGAAGCGACCGGACGCCGCGCGCCGTCGAGGCCCACCTCCGCAAAGATCACCGGAGCATGCGCGCCTGAGGGCTTCACACGGTGAACGACCACAGAGCCGCGCAGCGTCCAACCGGTCAGAAACACTTCGCCCACCGGCCCCGGCTCGCGCGCCACGGTCGCTTCGACGCCATCGTGGACGTTTTTTACACGGATCTCCACCATGCGGTCGTCGTGCGCCACCATCGGCTCGGGTCTTTTCGCTCGTGCGAGGTATCCAAGCATTCGGCCGTCGCGTGAGATGCGCAAATCCCGGATTGAACCGCCCGGCGGCGCTGTAGCAAACACGGTGGCTTTCTCGTCGCGCGCCACATCCGCCCGATGGATCTCGTACCCGTCGCTTCCGTGCACGAGAAAGTAGATGTCTGTTTCCGCGCCCCACGTGAGGTTCTGCTCGACCCAGTCGACCGGCGCCGACGCAGTGAGGCTGGGCAGCACGCACTTCTCCGACAACGTGCGCACCTGACCCGTAGAAAGGTTCTTCGCCAGCAGGCGAAGTCGATCACTGACCGGCAGGCGCTGGTAGTACGCCACCCAGTTCCCGCCCAGGGCGACGCGCGCGCCGAATCCCTCCGCCACTGCCTGTGGCTGCGCATGACGGTCAGCGATGGTCAATACGAGGATCCGCGCATCTATGAACTGAAACCCCTCCGCGGGCGTGGGCCGCGCGCGCTGGAACGCGACGCGGCTTCCGCCGGCGGTCGCCGAAGGCCAGTAGTCGCTCAGCGCATCGCCGGTAACCTGATGCATCTCACGCGACGACAGCGTCAGGCGCCAGAGATTCACGGTGTTCGTCAACTGTTCGAACGCGATCATGCCGTTGCTCGAGGACCCGGTCGGGATCTCGGTCATGAGGCTCGACGTAAGCTGCACGGCGCGTTTCGTGTTGACCGACATGTGCCAGAGATCCATCTGCCCGCCGCGATTCGATTCGAAGGCAACCAGTTCTGATGAGATCCACAGGGGTTCGCGTTCGATGAAGGCATCGCGCGTGAGCGGCTGCAGGTTCGTGCCGTCGAGATTTGACGTCCACAGATCCGACTGACCTTCGGACCGTATCTCCATCACCACGCGTCGGGTGTCTGCGGAAATGTCCAGCGAGCGGTACCGCACCGGCTTCGGCCAGGCGGGACGCATCGTAGCGCCTTCCGCGATCGCCGCATGCACGAGGATCCGTCCGGGATTGCCAAGATTGACGTCGATGTAGACGCCGTCGCCCAGCCATCGGACGACCCGCGGATCGCTAAAGGTGACGTCGAGCGGAACGCTGAACCGGGGCGAGCCGCCGAAGAACGCGGGCACCACCGTCAGAAACAGCCCGTTTGCCTGGCGGACCACGGCTGCCATTTCTCTTCCCTCAGGGGACCAGACGTGACTGACGACAGCACCGGGCACAGCAACGGGGACAGCATCGCCTCCCTCGATCGCCTGCACGAAGATACGCGGCGAATCCTCCCGGTTAGAAACAAAGGACAGCCACTTCCCGTCAGGCGAGATCAGTGCCTCCGACTCGGCGGTCGGCCACGTCACCGCGGGTACCAGGGCGCGCGGCGCGGTGTCTTCAACGGGACTCGACGTCCATCGCCACAGAGCGAACACGGCTGCCGCAGCCGCGATG
>JACDCA010000003.1 GCA_013694635.1 Acidobacteriota bacterium
GACATCCGCGGCTACCAGGCGATGTATCGCGACTTCGTTCGCGCTATAAGAGAAGAGACGCAGCCGGAGATGAGCCTCGAGCGCGCGCAAGAGGATCATCGTCTTATGGAGCAGGTGTACCGGACCCACACCCCCCAGTGAACGAATCGTTCGACATCATCATCATCGGAACCGGCGCGGGAGGCGGCACGATGGCCCACGCGCTGTCGGATAGCGGCGCCCGCATCCTGGTCGTCGAGCGCGGCGACTTCGTGCCGCAGGAAGACGAGAACTGGAATCCGGAAGCGGTCTGGAAGCACCTGCGGTATCAGACCAACGAGCGCTGGGTGGATCAGAAGGGGCGTGAGTTCCGTCCGTATACGCACTACTGCGTCGGCGGTAACACGAAGTTCTGGGGCAGCGTGCTCTACCGGCTTCGCCGTGAGGATTTCCAGGCGGTCCAGCACTTCGAGGGCGTCTCCCCGGCGTGGCCGATCGACTACGACACACTCGCGCCATATTACGACCGTGCCGAGCGGCTGTACCACGTCCGCGGAGAGCGCGGCCTCGATCCCACCGAACCCGAACGCGGACCGTATCCGTACGAACCGGTGCCGCACTCCGAAGGCATGGAACAGATCGTCCAGGAATTGCGGGGGATGGGGCTGCACCCCTCGCCGCTGCCGCTCGGTCTGCTGCGTCCCGGCGAGACCGACGGCTGCATCCTCTGTAACACCTGTAATTCGTTCGCGTGCAAGCTCCACGCGAAGAGCGAAGCGGACGTCGTCTGCATCCGGCCCGCGCTGCGGAATCCCAACGTCACGCTCTGGACCAACACGTGCGCGCGGCGCCTCGTGACCAACGGCGCGGGCAGCCGCGTCACCGGCGTGGACGTGGAGCGCAACGGCGAGACGGTCCGTGTGGACGCGCGGCTCGTCATCGTGTCGGCCGGCGCGATCAATTCAGCCGCGTTGCTGCTGCGTTCCGACAACGACCGGCATCCCGCCGGCCTGGCGAATTCGTCCGGCCTGGTGGGGAAGCGCTACATGGCGCATCTCGCGACGATGATGCAGGGATTTCATCCGTTCAGGAAAAATTCCACGGTCTTCCAGAAGACCGTGGCGGTGAATGATTTCTATCTGGCGGGTCCGAGAACGAAGTTCCCGCTCGGCGCGATCCAGTCGCAGGGCAGAACGCACGGGGTGATGGCGCAGACGGTGGTGCCGTGGGTGCCGGTCGGCGCGTACGACTGGTGGGTGTCGCGCGGCGTCGACTGGCTGGTGATGTCGGAGGATCTTCCGACGCCTGCCAATCGCATCACCGTCGACGAGCGCGGACGCATCCGGCTCCATTACGAGCCGAACAATCTCAAGGCCCACCAGCGCCTCGTCCGCGAGACCAGGCGCATCCTGCGCCGCCTTGGCTTTCTCATCGTTGTCAGCCACTCGCACGGCGCGCGGAACACAACGCATCAGTGCGGCACCCTGGTCTTCGGCACCGACCCGCGGACGTCCGTGCTCGATCCGTTCTGCCGGACGCACGACGTCGAGAATCTGTTCGTCGTCGATGCCTCCTTCTTCCCATCGTCGGCGGCCGTGAATCCGGGGCTGACGATCGCCGCGCAGGCGTTGCGCGTGGCGGATTACATCAAGAATGAGTAGGTCAACGTGAGAGCGCGATCCCTCAGCCACGCGGGCATTACGGTCTCCGACTTCAATCGCTGCGTGAAGTTCTACTGGGAAGTCTTCGGCTGCCCGCTGGTGGGCGTCGCGGACACTCCGCCGGACCGGGTGAAGTCGTTCTTCGGCATCCAGGGGGACGCGCCGCGGTGCAAGATCGGCTGGATCCGCGTCCCGGGAGGAGCGGTTCTCGAGATCTTTCACTTCGAGCCGCAGCAGCCGCCGGTCGAGATCCCGTGGAATCGCGTCGGCCTCACGCATATCTCGTTCAACGTCCGCAACCTGCAGAAGTGGTATGACTACCTTCAGGGCAAAGGCGTCGAGTGTGTGAGCCAACCGGAACAGTCGCCTCGCGGCCACTGGTTTTTCTTCTGCAGGGATTTCGACGGGAACCTGATCGAGCTGATGGACCTTCGTTACATGTATTACGTGCTCGACTGGTTCGGTCCGCTGGGCGGGTGGATCTTCAGGCGGGGGATGTACAAGAAGTACTACGAGTAAAAACTCCTAATTCCCAACTTGGGAGTTGACCAGGATCAGCGTCAGTCCCCGCCGCCGCCCCCGCCGCCATCTCCGCCGCCGTCGCACCCGCCGCCGGAGTCCCCGGGACCGCAATCCGCACCGCCGCCATCCATATAGCCGTACCCGGTGCCGGTGTCGCCGCCGCCGTCTGCGGACCGTCTCCGGGCGGCCGACGGATTACGTCCGTTGTTGATGAGGGCCACGATTCCGACGATGCAGGCCAGGCCGAGCACGATCACGAGTGCTGACATGCCAACCTCCTGCGCGGAGTATGACATCCCGGCATTTCGTCCGCGTTACGGCCGGGCCCCTCCTAAGGGGCCTGACCCCCGATCAGAAAAAGCCTGTCCTGCCGTTTGAGAGCCCAGCGGATCTTCCCGTCGGCGCCGATGATCGCGTCTTCTTCCTGCGCCATCCGCACGGGCTGGTTGTTCCACTCCGGCACGGGGGTCGTGGCCTGCAGCTCGATGGACCACCACATGCTCGGGATCACCTTCGCGTCGCCGCGTCCGGGTACGCCGTCCTGGTAATCCCACAGGCCGATGAGCGGACCGGCGCCGTGGCCATGAAGACCGATCGGATGCGAGTAGACCGTGCCTTCTATCTTCTTCTCGCGCATCCTCCTCAGTGATGCGGCGAGGATCTCGTTACCCGATCGCCCGGGACGGATTTCGTCCATGACGATGTCCTGAAGGGCGTTGCCGTTCGCGAGCGCCTGCCGCAGCCCCGCCGGCGCATCGGTTTCACCGGGCTTCAGCACGTAGGCGTTGTGCTGCGTGTCGGTATTCAGGCGCGCAACCGTGATCCCGACGTCGCAGTGCAGAACGTCTCCAGGTTCTATGACCGGATCGGCACCCAGCTTCTCGGCGGTCACGCCTTGTCGCTGGACGCTCACGCTCGGCTGGAACCAGGTGTCGAGGCCGAGATCGTTGACGCGTTGCCGCCACCACCACACCAGGTCGCTCGTCTTCGTCGTGCCCGGCGTGATCATCCGGGATGAGAACATCTCCTGTGTCATCGACCACACGAGCTCCTGCATCCGGCGGAAGAACGCTTCCTCCTCCGGCAGCCGGGCCGCGACCAGTTCGAGCGGCAGCGCCTCGGCGTTCCGCATACGAGCCGTCCATTTGTCGCCGAGCGCCGCACTCATCCCCTGCAACTCGCCGCTCGACAATCCGTCCGAGAACGCAAAAACCGTCGAGCGGTTGATCGCAATGATCCGGGG
>JACDCA010000120.1 GCA_013694635.1 Acidobacteriota bacterium
AGTTGGAGGTGGCAAACGCCACGTGGATTGACTCGGGCGTGCTGCCGGCTGCGGTCTCGCTGAAGACTGCCTGATTGTGCTGCGATACTCCGATGACGTTTCGGAACGACTTCGCGTTGGCGGCATAGAAGGCCAGCTCCGGATACGTCAGGTTCGTCATATGAGCGCCAGGCGCGCGGCGCGTCAGATGCACGAGCGAATCCGGGTCTGGTGCCGACCCTCCCTCTGATTGACGAAGGTCGGTCAGCACCACACGAAAGGCGCTCAGCGGGACGCCGATGCCCAGAGCCAGAACCAGCATCGCCGTGAGGGTGAAGCCGGGGGCATTGCGGAGCACGCGCGCGCCGTATCTCAGATCCTGATGCAGACGATCGAGCCAGGTCCAGCCCCAGATCTCGCCGCGTCTTCGCGCAGACGCAATTCGCTGCCGAAATTCGTCCGGCGGTCCGGCGACATCAGCTCGCGATGGTAGGCCATCTCCTCGGCCATCTCGCGTTCCAGGCGACGACGGTTCCACAGATACGAAATACGGCGCAGCAGTTCCATCATCGGTGGACCCTCTAGATTAACCGTCGCCGCTTCAGACGCTTGCGGGATTTGGAAAATTTGGTGGCCCAGATTTTCCACAGATGGAACCGGATGGCAGACTGGTTGAGGGAAGCAGAGCGCTATACGGCGGCTTGAAGGAGGGCGTAAACCGTTGATCGCCAATCATTTGTATGGCGCCAACGGTACCCCCTCTGTTTGGCTAGCGGGCAGGCAGGGATTGCCAATGACATCCCTGAACGACTCGAATGTCATCCGGAACCGATGACGCTCAAGCACTGCTTTCGCTTCGTCTGCTTCTTCGATCGAAAGTTGTCCTGAGCGAATCGCCGCGACGAAGAGCCCGGTTGTGTTCATGAGTCGTTCTGCGCCAACGCGGGCGGCGACCTCGCGTCGGAAGTGACCGCGTTCATAAGGGCCGTTATACGTCCAGCTGCCCGCTCCTCTCTCCCCCAGCCACGGCGCGGATGAGCGGGGGGGAGCCCACAGCCACAGCAAATCTCGTCTGAAGGCGGCGGTCAGCCTCGGTGGCGTGGCGACAGGGCGCGAGATTTTCTACGTATCGCTCGACGGCACCCTCACCGCGGTGCCGATCACGCTCCCGAAGGACGAGGTGACCGCGGGGGTGCCGGTGCCGCTCTTTACGGAGCACACGCTGCGGACCAACAACAACATTTCCTATTACGGCGGCGCCGCCGGTTACGACGTGACGCTGGACGGCGCGCCCTTCCTGGTCAACCGCCTGACGCAGGAACCGACCCGCGGGGCCGATCCATCTCGTGTTGAACTGGGTGCGGCCGTAGCGATGCGGACATTGAAGCAAGGAGACGCCGCTCTGTCGGGACCGAGCTGCGGTTGACCCGCTGATCGCGTCGAAGGCGCAGTGTGCGGAATTGGGCGAAAGTGCGATACCTTCACACCTATGGCCCTGGCTGCCGGCGCGCGGGTTGGTCCCTACGAGATCGTCGGTACTCTCGGGGCCGGCGGCATGGGCGTGGTCTACAGGGCGCGCGACGTTCGCCTGGAGCGGGACGTCGCGCTCAAGTTCCTCCACGGATCGGATGACGGAGCGGGTAGCCGGTCTCGTTTGATGCGGGAGGCTCGCGCCGCGTCAGCGCTGAATCATCCCCACATATGCGCCGTCTACGATGTCGGCGAACTGAACGGCGACGCCTACATCGCGATGGAATACGTCGAGGGCGGAAGCCTCGGGGCCGGCATCCCGGCAGGCGGCTACGACGCTGCCACCGTCATTCGTCGGGCGATCGAAACGGCGGACGCGCTTGCGCATGCGCACCGCCGCGGGATCATCCACCGCGATCTCAAGAGTGCCAACATCCTCTGTGACGCGGAGGGCCGCCTGAAGGTGCTCGACTTCGGCCTCGCTCACCGCTTGCCGAGCGAGGTCATCGATCAGGTGACGAGATCGGTGAACTCGCTCGACGCACCAGGCGTGATCGCAGGCACGCTGACGTGGATGGCGCCCGAGGTCCTGCGGGGCGCTCCCGCCGACGTCCGCAGTGACCTGTGGGCGGTCGGGGTCTTGATTCACGAGCTCTCGACCGGAACGCTCCCGTTTGGCGGAGGGTCGAGCTTCGAGATCGCATCCCGGATCCTGAACGACCCCGCGCCCCCGTTGTCCCCCGGCATGCCACCGGCGCTGCGGGAAGCTACCGCGAAGCTCCTCGAGAAAGATCCTGCCGCGCGATACCAGTCCGCAGCGGAACTGCGGGCCGCATTGGAAGTCATCGCGCGAGGGACTCAAGGAGACGGCAGCGCGGCGCCGACACAGGTTTCGCCGGCCATGTCACCCGGTGGTCGCAGACGTGCCACCGTGCTGTGGACCTGTGCGCTGGCCACTCTTGCGATCGGACTTGCGGCTGGTGCCTGGTGGATGGTGCGATCCGGAGACAACTCCAGCGTGACATTGCACGACCAGCGACTCGTGTCGACCGACGTGAAGTCCCAGGCGTCGCCGTCCCTCTCGCTCGACGGCCGCACGGTCGCGTTTGTCGCGCCTGACGACAAGCAGGTCGCGCAGATCTGGATCCAGACTCTGGCCCAGGAGGACGCGGTTCAGATCACCACCGGCAGCGTGGCCGCCTCCCGTCCGCGTTGGTTGAACAACGATGCGCTCGTCTTTGCGCGGCGTGCCGAGGGGATCTGGACGGTCGGGCGTCTCGGCGGCACACCCAGTCGGATTCTCGCCGCCGGCTCCAATCCCAATCTCTCCGCGGACGGTTCGCAGCTCGTGTATGAACATCAGCACCGGATCTGGATAGCCCGCGCGGATGGCTCGGCAGCACGGCTGCTCGGGCATGTCCCGGCGAAGTACTATTCGATTCCGGCAACGCCCGCCTTTTCACCGGACGGCCGCAGCGTCGTCTACTTCAGGCCCGAAGCAGGCCCGAACGGCGACTTCTGGATCGCCTCGGTAGACGCCAGTGACCCGCCTCGCCAACTGACGACCGACCTGCGCGAGGGTGCCTTCCCGCTGTGGACCGGGGACGACATCATCATCTTCTCCTCGGCTCGCGCCGGCAGCCGCACCTTGTGGAAGATGCCAGCGGCAGGCGGGACGCCTGAGCCACTCACCACCGGCGCCGGAGAAGACGACGAGCCTGAGCTGTCCCGCGATGGCAAGCGGCTGCTGTACAGCCACGTCCGGAATTCCTGGGAGATGATCGTCGGCACCCCCGACGGCGCCAGCGACCGGTCGCTGCTCGAAAAA
>JACDCA010000016.1 GCA_013694635.1 Acidobacteriota bacterium
TGGATGGATCGCTCTCCCCGACGTACGCCGCCTGGCTCGGACGTGAAATACCCGGCCTCGGCCTGCTCACGACAGCCCTTATCGTGCTGCTTGTGGGCGCCTTGGCGACCAACGTCATCGGCAAGCGCGTGCTGCAGCGCGCCGAAAGCTACCTCCTGCGCGTCCCCGTGTTTCGTACGATTTACGCGCCGGTGAAGCAGCTGGTCGTCGCCTTCTCTCCAGACAACGAGTACGGATTCAAGCGCGTGGTCCTCGTGGAGGAGCCCGGACGCGGATTCATCCTCGGGTTTCTGACCAAAGAGTTCACCGTCGACCGCGGCAGTGGCCCCGAAGCCATGATCGCCGTCTACATCCCCACCAACCACCTGTACCTCGGGGATGTCGTCATATACCCGCGCGAACGTGCCTCCTACCCGGATATCACCGTCGAACAGGGCATCCGCGTGTTTCTCACCGGCGGCATGGCGCTGGCGGCCCGGCTCAAGGCGCGTCATGGAGCCGATCGCGTCGGCGACTTCCGCGTGTGAACTTTTGTTGTAAATCGCCCGGGACTACGGATACATTCCTAGTTTTGGGACCTTGCCCCGAAGGGCTTTCCGAGAGGACTCTGACAGAACGATGCTCCCCACACTGTTTCTTCGCCTGCGTTCCGCCGCCTTAATTGCGCTGCTGCTGCTGACAGCCGCGACGCCCGCTGACGCGGAACAGCCGCCGGCCGCGCCGCAGACCACTGAGCAGGCGCAGGCGCAGGCCCCGGCGCCCGTCCGCCACGGCGGGGGCGAAGCGAATCTGGTGCTTCCGGACCTCGGTTCCGTGACCTTCAGCGGGATCAACGGGCGGACGTTGCTGATGGGCGGGCTCGCGATCTCGCTGCTCGGCCTCGTCTTCGGCCTGGTCATCTACACCCAGCTGAAAAATCTACCGGTCCACCGCTCGATGCTCGAGATCTCCGAGTTGATCTACGAGACCTGCAAGACCTACCTGATCACGCAGGGAAAGTTCATCCTGATTCTCTGGCTGTTCATCGGCGTGATCTGCGCCGTCTATTTCGGCGGGCTCGCAACGACAATCGATCCGGTAACGGGAGCCGAAGTCCACGGCTTCCCGCCGTTCAAAGTCGCCGTCATTCTTCTTTTCAGTCTCGTCGGCATCGCGGGGAGCTACGGTGTCGCGTGGTTCGGCATCCGCGTCAACACGTTCGCGAACTCACGCGCCGCCTTCGCCGGCCTCAGGGGGCAGCCGTATCCGATCTACGCGATTCCTCTGCGCGCAGGCATGAGCATCGGCATGCTGCTGATCAGCGTCGAGCTGTTCATCATGCTCTGCATCCTGCTCTTCATCCCGGCGGATTACGCGGGGTCCTGCTTCATCGGCTTCGCCATCGGTGAATCGCTAGGGGCCGCCGCGCTCCGTATTGCGGGAGGCATCTTCACCAAGATCGCCGACATCGGCGCCGACCTGATGAAGATCGTCTTCAACATCAAGGAAGACGACGCGCGCAACCCCGGCGTCATCGCCGACTGCACGGGCGACAACGCGGGTGATTCTGTCGGCCCGAGCGCGGATGGATTCGAGACCTACGGCGTCACCGGCGTCGCGCTGATCTCGTTCATCCTGCTTGCCGTCGCCAGCCCCACCGTCCAGGTGCAGCTGCTCGTCTGGATTTTCGTCATGCGCGTCATGATGATTATCGCCAGCGGGCTCTCCTATCTGGTAAATGAAGCGTGGTCGAAGGCCAGCTACGCCGGGGCGCCGACGATGAACTTCGAAGCGCCGCTGACAAAGCTGGTGTGGTTGACGTCGATCATCTCGGTCGTCATCACGTATATCGCGTCCTATCTGCTGATCCCGGACCTCGGTGGTGACCCGACGCTCTGGTGGAAGCTCTCCACGATCATCACCTGCGGCACCCTCGCCGGAGCGATCATTCCCGAGCTGGTGAAGATCTTCACCTCCACCGAGTCAGCCCACGTCCGCGAGGTGGTGACGTCGTCGCGCGAAGGAGGGCCGTCGCTCAACATCCTCTCCGGACTCGTCGCGGGGAACTTCAGCGCCTACTGGCTGGGCTTGACGATCGCGGCGCTGATGGCCATCGCATACGGAGTGAGCACGCAGGGAGTGGGAGGGCCCGCCGACGCGCCGTTGATGATCGCACCGGCGGTCTTTTCGTTCGGCCTCGTGGCGTTCGGGTTCCTCGGGATGGGGCCAGTGACGATCGCGGTCGATTCCTACGGACCAGTGACCGACAATGCGCAGTCTGTCTACGAACTGTCCATGATCGAGTCCATCCCGAATATCAAGCAGGAACTGAAGAAAGACTACGGCTTCGACGTGAATTTCGAGCGTGCCAAGCACCTGCTCGAAGAAAACGACGGCGCCGGCAACACCTTCAAGGCGACGGCGAAGCCCGTGCTCATTGGTACTGCAGTCGTCGGCTCGACGACGATGATCTTCTCGATCATCGTCGTGCTGACGCATGGGTTGACGCAGAACCTCGAGAAACTCTCGATCCTGCACCCGCCGTTCCTGCTGGGGCTGATCGCCGGCGGCTCGATCATCTATTGGTTCACCGGCGCGTCGATCCAGGCCGTCACGACCGGCGCGTACCGCGCGGTCGAGTTCATCAAGGCGAACATCAAGCTCGATGGTGTCGAGAGAGCATCCGTGGCAGACAGCAAGAAAGTCGTCGAGATCTGCACGCTGTACGCCCAGAAGGGGATGTTCAATATCTTCCTGGCGGTGTTTTTCGCCACGCTCGGGTTCGCATTCCTCGAACCCTACTTCTTCATCGGTTACCTCATCTCGATCGCCCTGTTCGGCCTGTTCCAGGCCATCTTCATGGCCAATGCGGGGGGCGCCTGGGACAATGCCAAGAAAATCGTCGAGGTGGAGCTCAAGGAAAAGGGAACACCCCTGCACGGCGCCACGGTTGTCGGCGACACCGTCGGCGATCCATTCAAGGACACCTCATCGGTGGCGATGAACCCGGTCATCAAATTCACCACCCTGTTCGGCCTGCTGGCCGTGGAACTCGGTGTGCAGCTTGCAGCGCAGTACGGGACGACGCTCAGCCTGGCGCTATCTGCAGCGTTTCTCGTCGCCTCGGCGCTATTCGTGTATCGCTCTTTCTACGGCATGCGCATCCAGGTGGCCCCGAGGGCCGCTGGCCGCTGAAAAGGGGGTGCCGCACGGGCTTTTCGTCCTGAAACGGGGCCATTTAGCGAAAAACGGTGTCTATATCCGCAAGGGGCTTCGTTGACACTGCTTTTGGCTCTGACTATAATTCGCGGTCCTGTACCGCTAGAGAAAGCTGGAGGCTGAACCGTGCCGCGTGACATGTTCGGCGACGTTGCGAATCCGACGGTGAAGCTCGGATCTCAGGCGTGGTACACCGTGCCGGCCTCGATTGCGGCCCACGTGGTGCTCTTTGCCGCGGTTATCATCATCCCGTTGATGGCTGCCGATGTGCTCCCGACTCCGCCGACGATGATGGCGTTTGTCGGGACGCCACCGCCACCGCCCCCACCGCCGCCGCCACCGCCGGCGCCGGCGACTGCGGCACCCAAGTCACCGACGCCGGTGTCGAACCCGAATGCCGCGCCTGTCGAGGCGCCGAAAGAAATCGTCCCAGAGGCGCCCGCCCCGCCTTCAGTCTCGACCGTCGGTGTCCCCGGCGGAGTCGAGGGAGGTGTGCCGGGCGGCGTGGTCGGAGGCGTCGTTGGCGGCCTTCCGGAAGCCCCCCCACCCCCGCCGCCGCCCAGCCAGCCCATCCGCGTCGGCGGTAACATCAAGACCCCGAAAAAGATGAGGGATGTGCGTCCCGTGTATCCTCCCATCGCGCAGTCTGCGCGCGTCTCCGGCATGGTCATCATCGAAGCGACCATCGGGGCCGATGGCCGGGTGAAGGACGCCAAGGTTCTGCGTTCGATTCCGCTGCTCGACCAGGCGGCGCTCGACGCAGTCAAGCAGTGGACATTCACCCCGACGTTGCTGAACGGCGTGCCCGTGCCGGTCATCATGACGGTCACAGTGAACTTCACGCTTCAGTAGCGGCAACTGTCTGATTCATTTCTGATTTCGAACGAGCGGAGGATTCGCGCAATGGATTTGATGCACATGTGGAACCAGATGGGGTGGGTCGCCAAAGCGATCGGGGTGATCCTCATCATCATGTCGATGATTTCGTTCGGAGTCGCCATCGAACGGATTTATACATTTACGCAGGCGCGCAAGCAGTCGAAACTGTACGCGCCGCAGGTGGCCAAGCACTTGAAGGAAGGGCGGCTCAAGGACGCGATTGCCGTCTCGTCCTCGAAGAATTACCGCTACAGCCATCTTGCCAAGGTCGTGCTTGCGGGGCTGCAGGAGTACCAATTCCAGCAGGAGACAGGCGGCGCTCTGAGCCGCGAAGATCTCGTCGACACCGTGCGCCGCGCCATTCAGCGCGCCTCCGCACTCACAGCCAATGACCTGAAGAAGGGCGTGTCATCGCTCGCGACCATCGGCGCCACGGCGCCGTTCGTCGGTCTTCTCGGAACGGTTGTCGGGATCATCACCGCGTTCCAGGGCATCGCGGCCACCGGATCGGGCGGCCTCGGCGCGGTGTCGGCGGGTATTTCGGAAGCGCTCGTCGAGACCGCGCTCGGCCTGGTCGTCGCCATCCCGGCGGTCTGGTTCTACAACTACCTGACCGGCCGCATCGAGTACTTCAACGTCGAAATGGACAACTCGTCGTCCGAACTGCTCGACTACTTTATTAAGAAGACGGCGTAAGAGCGCTGTGTGCTCGGTGCTCAGTGCACACTGAGCGCCGGGCTTCGACTTAGGTCTTGGCACGTGGCACCTCGCACTCAGCGCGTAGCACTTCAGGAGTTCTCCCATGTCAATGGACGTAGGCGGCAGCAAGGGCAGTCTCAAAGCGGACATCAACGTCACGCCGCTCGTCGACGTCATGCTGGTGCTGCTCATCATCATGATGCTCATCGCCCCGATGCTGCAGAAGGGCGTGAATTTGACGTTGCCGATAGCCGCCAACACCCAGTCGAAGCCTGACAACCAGACTCAGACGGTCGTCGCCGTGGATTCACAGAACCAGATGTGGATCAACGGCCTCCAGGTCTCCAAGACGGACTTCGTCGACCGGATCAAGACGCTCCTCGAGGACAAGACCGACCGCACCGTGCTCATCAAAGGTGATCAGGATGCCTCCTACTCGGCGATCATGCAGGCGATGGACTACCTGCACGAGGCCCAGATCGAGGACATCGGCCTGATTACCGACCCGAAAGCGGACCCGAACAAGCCGCCTCAGGGCCAGGGAGGCAACTAGCCATGAAGCACGCGCATAAGCACTTCGGCGCCGAGAAGGTCGTCACGGCAGAGACGCCGCACGCCAGTTCGGACATGAACGTCACGCCGCTGATCGACGTGCTGCTCGTGCTCCTGATCATCTTCATGGCGGCGCTGCCGCTGACCCAGAAGGGGCTCGACATCAACCTGCCGCTCGAGACCAAAGAGCCGTCGAACGAGCCAAGCCAGCAGATCATGCTCGAGTACACGGCCGACCGTCAGATCTCGATCAACAAGCAGCCCGTCTCGCTGCCAGAGCTCGAGAACGAGCTCCGGCGCATCTTCGAGACGCGCAAGGAAAAGACGATGTTCATCGCCGGCGCCGGGGCGCTGCGATACGCCGACATCATCGCCGTCATCGACGCCGCGAAGGGCGCCGGCATCGAGAAGGTGGGGATCGTCACCGAGAGAATGCGCGCAGGCGGCGGCGCGAGCAGCGGCAACTAAGGCCACGGTTCAACACCGGTTCAACACGGCAACTAGGGCCACCGGTCAACACGGACAAGGCAATTCAAGGGCGGGGGAACCGCCCTTTTCTTTTGAGCGCTACGTGCCGGCCGTTTTCTTCTTGTTCAGCTCGATCGCCCTGTTTCGCAGGCGGTCCGCCTCGCGGAGGTGTTCCTGCTGCTTCGCGCGGTCGGTCTCGGTATTCGCCAGCACGCGCAGGAGCAGGTTCTTGTAGGTCAGCGCGTCGGAGTATTCGGTATTGAGCGCCAGCGCGCGGTCCGCGGACTGGATGCCCTTTTCGGCGTACTCCCGCTTCTGCGCATTCGTGAGCCGGTGGTCCTTGTTCGACTTGTCGAAGTAATAAACCGCAACGAGCTGGTGCCCCTGGGGATCGCTCGGCTTGAGATCGGCCGCCTTGTGCAGCGCCTCCATCGTCTTATCGAATCGCCCCTGGCGGTTGTAGAACCCCGAAATCGTCGTGTAGACGCTGGCATCGTCCGGCTTCACTTCGCGCGCCTTCATCAGCGCCGCCTCCGCCTTGTCGTAGTCGCCGGCATCTTCGTGAATCTTCGACAGGAAGAAATAGTACGTCGGGTCATTCGGATCGGCGGCAATGAGCTGCTGGACGATGGGTTCGGCCTGCGTCGGATCGTTGAGCTTCTCAGGGCCGTACGCCGCGGTCAAGTACTGCAGCGCCAGCTTCTTCATCTCAGGGCTCTTGTCCTGCTCGGCCGCCTTCCGATAATTTTCGACGGCCTTCTGCATGTAGGAGTCGTTGACCGCCTCCCCCGCGCGGGCGGGTTTATAGGCGTTGTCGTAACTGTTGCCGAGGAAGAAATACACCTCGGTGCGGGTCGGATCCTGGGCCAGCACGTACTCGTATTTCGTGGCGGCCCCCTTCCAGTCGGACCCGCGGTACATGTCGTTGGCCTCCTTGTAGGCCTTCTGGGCCTTCAGGGCGTCGAACGAGTACCGGCCGCACCCAGCCGTCCCCACACCGACGCCGATTACCAGCGCCGCCACCGCTACCGTCCGATAACGCATCGTCATACTCAGTGAACCCTTAAAATGAAAGAGACTGGTCAGTATATTGAACGGCAAAACAACGCGTCAACCACACCCGGGGACCGGCCGCCCGCACCCCGCCCCTTATTTTAGACACCGCGACACATGATGCGGTTCGAGGACCTCGTTGAAAAGGTGCGGGCGAGCAACCCTGATGCCGACATCGAACTGCTGAGACGGGCCTATGTCTTTTCGGCGTTCGAGCACAAGGGACAGGTCCGCCATTCCGGGGAGCCCTACCTGGTACATCCCCTCGAGGTGGCGGATCAGCTCGCCGACATGAAGCTCGACGTCGTCGCGATCGCGGCCGG